>JANEMG010000075.1 GCA_024511045.1 Gammaproteobacteria bacterium
CGGTTACACCTCGTTCGCTATAGTCGATTTTCCAGCGACGACTTATGTAAGCAGCAACAGATTTAGCGGTTAAGTGGAGGTTTTCCTGAAGATACGCATCCAGCTCTTTCGCTTCTGAAACAGAGAGGAAACCGGTACTACCTGAATGTTGCGTTTCAAGGAGCTTTTCAAGCCCGCCTTTCTGATATTTCCGAAAATAGGTACGTATCGTATTGCGGTCAATGAGAAGTGCTTCAGCGACTTTTGTCGCTGACCAGCCTGAGCCAAGCAATATAATTGCTTTTACCCGATCAGCATCACGCTTGTCACAAAGCTCAGCATGCGCCTCGCGTAGCTCAGATATTTCAGAATCAGGAAGACTGTAATTGCTCATGCGGGTATTTTATTTATTTCATAGCACTATGTCATCCTTTTATGCTAAATTCTCATTTGCGAGAAGTATAAATGTAGCCCGGATGGAGTTTACGGAATCCGGGTGGTGCGCTAAGGTGCTATTTTCACAGTGATTTATATGCGCTCACCTTGGCGCCCGCCTTCTGCCGGTCGGAAAAACAGTGCCGATAATGTATAATTCCTGGTTTTCAGTTCTGTGAATTTCTTCTGTTGAAAGCTCAGTATTCGTCTGTCACCGTCATCGCGCCGGCCCGTCTGCACATGGGGTTCATCGATATGAGCGGCGCCCTGGGGCGTCATTTTGGCAGCATCGGTGTCGCGCTCAACGAAATCAAGACGGAAATCACCATCGCCGCAAACTGTCAGGTGCAACAGTCGGGACAGGCGTCGGAACGCGCCTGGCAATGCTGCGGGCTGTTGTGTCGTGAACTGGGAATTACCCAGCCGCTGCAGATGAATGTCACGTCCGCCATTCCCGAGCATGTGGGTCTGGGTTCCGGGACACAGTTGGCGCTTGCCATCGGCATGGGCCTGAATCACCTCTTCGGACTGGGCCTGTCGATACGGGAAATTGCGCAGTTGACCGAACGCGGCAAGCGCTCCGGGATCGGCATCGGGGTTTTCGAGCAGGGCGGTCTGGTGGTGGATGGCGGGCGTGGGGAACATACTGTCACACCACCGGTGATCAGCCATATGGATATTCCCGGGGACTGGCGCTTCATCCTGGTTTTCGATCAGCGTGGTCAGGGACTGCATGGTGCCCAGGAGATCAAGGCTTTCAATGCGCTGCCGCCTTTTCCGCAGCAGGAGGCGGCCCGCTTGTGCTATCTGTTGTTGATGCAAGGGCTGCCGGCCCTGGCGGAACGGGACATCGATCGTTTTGGTGAGGTGATTACCGAATTGCAGCGCTCGGTGGGGGAACACTTCGCTGCGGCGCAGGGAGGTGTTTTTGCCAGTCCGGAAGTCGGGCAGGTCATGCGCTGGCTGCAGCAGCAGGGGGCCGTGGCCATCGGCCAGACGTCCTGGGGGCCGACCGGCTTCTGCGCCTTGGACGGCATCGACCGGGCGGAAACCCTGACCCGACTGGCAAGGGAGCGGTTCGCTCATTTTTCCACTCTCAGTTTCATCACCGCCAGTGCCCGCAACAGCGGTGGTGAAGTGACAGGCCATCGATAATTATATTCTGATCATCGCCTCATCGGGGCGCATGCTGGCACAGTCCGCAAAGCGTGCTGGGTTGCGTCCGCTGGTGATCGATCTGTTCGGCGACCAGGACACGCTGGCGCTGAGCACTGCCTGTTTTCGGGTGCGAGCGTTGACCATGGCGGAATTGTCGCCGCTGATCCAGCATATGCAGGAGCGATATCCGGTCGAGGATGCAATCTATGGCAGTGGTCTGGAACAGGCTGATCAGGTCCTGGACAGGCTGCAGGAAAAATTCCGGCTCCGCGGCAATACCCCCGATACTTTTCGCAGGGTGCTGGATAAAAAACATTTTTTTCAGGTACTGCGGCGGCTGCACATTGACTTTCCCGAAGTGGCTTGGTCCCGCCCCACCGAGGGGGATGACTGGTTGCTCAAGCCCTGCAGGGGGCAGGGGGGCGTGGGCATACAGTTCTGTTCTTCAGCAGCGGATGAATGCATGCCTGGGCAGGCTTGCTACTGGCAGCGCTGGATAGCTGGCCAGGCCATGTCGGCGCTTTTTCTGGCGGACCGCAAAACAGCGGCATTGATCGGATTCAACAGGCAGCAGGCGGTAGCGCTGGACAGCCGCAACCGCTTCATTTTTTCCGGCGTATTGAATGGCGTGGCATTGCCCGGCCTGATCCGGAGCAAAATAACGGACTGGATAGCCAGGCTGGTTCCAGCCTTGGCGCTGACCGGCCTGAACAGTCTCGATTTCATCTGGGACGGCCGGAAAGTCTGGGCACTGGAAGTCAATGCCAGGCCATCGGCCAGCATGCTGCTCTACGATGCCGAGTATCCCCGGGGGCTGCTCTGGGAGCAGCTGCACTGCGATCTGGCGGAACTGGCAAAGATCACAGCGCGGCCCAGGGGCTGGCAGATCCTCTATGCCCCTGAAGCGCTGCATATCCCTGCTGATTTGCCATGGCCGGAATGGACCGCCGACAGGCCGCCTGCCGGCAGTTTAATTCACACGCATCAGCCGATTTGCAGTATTATTGCAACCGGAAATTGCCCGGAGGAGGTTTCAGATAAACTTTGCTCGAGGGTACAGATCATGATCGAAACATTACGTAAAGGTAGATAAAAACATGGAATACACCGCCAGTGTCAACAAATTGTCCCGGCCCCTGGTTCGGGAGCTGATCGAAAATGCCGACAAGCTGCGCGTCGATGTGCAGAGACACATCAGCGGCTGTACGTTGATCGATGCCGGCATCAACGTCAGCGGCGGTTTGCAGGCAGGCTGTCTGATTACGGAAATTTGTCTCGGCGGCATGGGCAGCGTCACCCTTGCGCACAGTCCCTATGCCAGTGAATGGCCTTTGACCGTCAATGTCAATACCGGCAATCCGGTACTGGCCTGCCTGGGCAGCCAATATGCCGGTTGGAGCCTGAGCCATGATAAATATTACGCCTTGGGTTCCGGACCGGCCCGGGCGTTGTGCGTCAAGGAAGAACTGTTCGATGAGCTGGCCTACCGGGACCAGGCCGAGGAAACGGTGCTGGTGATAGAAAACACCGATCTGCCGCCTGCGGAATTGATCGGGAAAATCGCCAAGGCCTGTGCTCTGGAGCCGGAAAAACTGACCATCATCGTCACACCGACCAGCAGCCTCGCCGGCTGCGTGCAGGTTGTCGGCCGGGTGCTGGAAGTGGCCATGCACAAGGCCCATGCGCTGCATTTTCCCTTGACGGACATCGTCGATGGCAGCGGCAGCGCGCCGATCTGCCCGCCGCACCCGGATTTCATCAAGGCCATGGGGCGTACCAATGATGCCATCTTGTTTGCCGGGCAGGTGCACCTGTTCGTCAAGGGCAGTGATCAGGCTGCTGAACAGCTGGCCAACGAGCTGCCCAGTTCCACCTCCAAGGATTATGGCAAACCCTTTGCAGATGTCTTCAAATCCTATGATTATGATTTCTTCAAGGTGGATGCGATGCTGTTCAGCCCGGCCAGCGTGATCGTCACCGCCGTGGAATCAGGCAACAGCTTTCATGCCGGCAAGCTGGATCAGACGCTGTTGAACCAATCCTTCGGGGCTTGAACGATTGGACCGCATTGCCATTTTTACCGATGAACCGGGCTGGCATGGCGCCAGGCTGCGTCAGGCTTTTGTCGACCAGGGCTATGCCTGCGAGTATGTGTCCTTGACCGAATGCCGCCTGACCACGGAGTCTTCGGAACTGCCGGTGCTCATTCCGGGCTTTGAACAGACCCTGCCCGATGCCGTGTTCGTGCGCGGCGTGCCAGGAGGATCGTTGGAAGAGGTGGTCTTCTATCTGGATATACTGCATGCCCTGCAGGCCCTGAACATTCCGGTATACAACGACGGCCGGGCGGTCGAGCGCAGCGTCGACAAAGGCATGACCAGTTTTCTGCTGCGTGCCGCGGGGCTGCCCACACCGCCCACCTGGGTGCTGCGGGACCGTGCAGAAGCCCTGGCCATTGCCGAGAGTGAATTGCGCAAGGGGCATCACCTGGTCAGCAAACCCTTGTTTGGTTCCCAGGGCGAAGGTTTGCGGCGCATCGAAAAAATGACCGATCTGTTCTGGCTGACCAGCAGCCAGGGGATTTATTATTTGCAGCGCTTCATCGAATCGGGAGGGCAGGGCTATTGCGATAGCCGGGTTTTCGTCATCAATGGCAGGGTCGTCGGCGCGATGCGCCGACATGGCAATTCCTGGCTGAATAATGTTGCACGCGGTGCGCGCTGCGAGGCAATCACTGCCGATGCAGCATTGCAGCAGCTGGCCATCGCTGCCGTGGCCTGTCTGGACATGGATTACGCCGGCGTGGACATCATCCAGGACCGGCAGGGCGCCTGCAGTATTGTCGAAGTCAACAGTATTCCTGCATGGAAAGGACTGCAGAGTGTCTGCCGGATCGACATTGCGGCATTGCTGGCCACGGACCTGGTCGACCGGCATCTCGGCGGCGTGGGCAAGGCCCGGGTCAGGGCGTCATGACCGCGGTATCGCAGCAGCAACTGATGGAAGTGTTCCGAAAGGCCTGCGAGATCGAGCTGCAGGCCTTCAAACCCGGCAATGTCAGTGTCTATGCCGCCGGGCACGACATGACGATCGATGATTTTCGCAGCAGTGCGGAGGTCAGCGCCGAACCATTGACCAACCCCCGCTACACGCTGGGAGAGAAAATCTATCGGGCGGTAAAGGCGACGCGGGAAGCGGTCGGCTGCAACACCAATCTGGGTATCCTACTGCTTTGTGCACCGCTGCTGCAGGCCGTCCAGCAGCATGGTCTGCATGCCCCGCTCCGGAAATCGCTGGCCAGCGTTCTCGCGCAGACGACGGTCATGGATGCGGAATGGGTGTTTCGGGTGATTTCCCTGGCTTCTCCCGGCGGCCTCGGCAGAGCGGAACAGCAGGATGTTGCCGCCGCTGCCACGGTGACCCTGACCGAAGCGATGCGTCTGGCTGCCGGCAGGGACCGCATCGCCGCGCAGTATGCGACGAATTACAAAGATGTTTTCGAGTTTGCAATTTTACGCTATAATAACCAACTCAATCGCTGGGGTTATCGGAAATGGGCGGCTGTCGCGGTCTATGCGGGATTGTTGTGCAAATTCCCCGATACCCACATCGAGAGAAAATATGGAAAGCAATTCAATGAATTGATTCGTACCAGGATGGAAATGGTAGATAACATGCTGCTGCAGGCAGAGCAGCCGAAACTGCTGGAAGATACATTGTATCAGATCGATGCCGAATTCAAGAAATTGCGCTTGAATCCCGGCAGCAGTGCTGATTTAACTGTAACCACGTTATTGGTGGCATGTCTTGAGGGGCTGCCAGCGGGATCGGAGCAGGCCAAGTCAATTAATCAATTCTCCTGATCCAGTCGAGCAGACGTATCAAACCGTGCACCGACGAACCTTACAATCTTTACTACCTTCAGAGGAAATTTATAAACATGGCTAAAATCAACAACTTGCGCGTGGGTGAATCATTGGTGGGGGAAGGCAACGAAGTTGCTCACATCGACCTGATGATTGGTCCAAGAGGTTCTGCAGCAGAATCCGCTTTCGCTATTTGCCTGACCAACAATAAAGATGGCTTTTCCAGCCTGCTGGCCGTCGTTGCCCCCAACCTGATGGTCAAGCCAGCGACAGTCATGTTCAACAAAGTCACCATCAAGGGTTCCAAGCAGGCTGTACAGATGTTCGGTCCTGCCCAGCGCGGAGTCGCCATGGCGGTTGCGGATTGTGTCGAAAACGGCACCATTCCAGCCGATGAAGCCGATGACCTGTTCATCTCCGTCGGTGTATTCATTCACTGGCAGGCTGAAGACGACGCCAAGATTCAGCAATACAATTACGAAGCGACCAAAGAAGCTCTGGAGCGTGCCGTTGCCGGTTCCCCCACTGCGAAGGAAGTCGTTGCCGCCAAAGGCAGCGCAAAACATCCTTTCGCCGCAAACTGAGTCCTTCGTTTCGGCTGTACAAAAATACCCCGTTCATCGGGGTATTTTTTTGCCTGAAATAATCCGCAGGGCGGTCAATTTCCTGCCAGGGCGGCCAATTCTCTGGCAGTGATTCTTTTGCCATGCAGGGCGCTGGCAACCAGCGCATGCTCTATGCCGATCTTCTGCAGTTTGTGCAGATCCCGGGCGTCACGAATGCCGCCCGCGGCGATGAAGGTTTTTTCGGGATGTCTGCTCCGATAGTCGGACAACAGTTGCAGATCGGGGCCTGCTCCGCTGCCCACGCGCTGCAGGGTCATCAGGATGACGGCTTCGGGCCAGCAGCTGGCATTGTCGAAGAGTTCTTCCGGCCCGAGATTGCCGGCCGCTGAAAAGTCCAGCGACAGAATGAAATGGTGGGAGGTGTCGATACTCTTCAGGTTCTTTTCCTGCAGGGATTCACTGCCCAATACCGGGACAAGATTCTGCGGTTGTCCGTTGCTTTCGAAATCCCCACTGCAGCCGCGATCGACCCAGAAACTGATTGCCGGGTATTTCTTCGTCAAACCGGCCAGCAACCGGTCATGGTTTCCTGTGCCGCCGATGGCATCCAGGTCGGCGATATAGAGAATGCTGAAAGGCTGTATGTCCAGGAATGCATCGATGACATCGCACGGATCACTGGAGTGACATAGCGGGCTGTTCACCGGCCGATACTGATCACGCCGTCCCTGCCGGGCGTGGACTACCTTGTTGTCCAGAAGATCAAGAACAGGGATGATATGCATATGAAAATATTAGTGGTCGAATATATTACCGGTGGCGGACTGGTCGATGCCTGCCTGCCTCCAGGACTGCTGCACGAGGGTGAACTGATGCTGCAGGCCCTGTTGACGGATTTATTGGCGCTGGAGAGCATGGAAATTACCATAACTAGGGATTATAGACTCTTTCAGAAGGATTTCGCAGCGCAACGGGGAAACCTGACGCAGCTTGTCATCAACCGTGACGATGATCTGCTGCAGGTGCTGCAGAAACAGCTGCAGCAATTCGATGCATTGTGGCCCATTGCTCCGGAATCGGACCGTATCCTGGAGAAAATCTGCCAGTTGGCTGAATCGACCGGAAAAATACTGTTGAATTCCTCCGCCGCAGCGGTCGCCATTGCCGGAGACAAGCAGAAAACCTGCGCCTGCCTGAGTGAGCATGGCATCCAGGCTGTTCCTGGCTATCCGTTTTCAGCGAGCGGAGAATTCGATACACAGCTGCGCGTACTGAAACCCGTCGACGGCATCGGCTGCAGCGATGTGTATTTGCTCGATGACCAGGCGGATTTTCAGCGCCTGCAGGCGACCATCTCCGATCACGACAATTATATCCTGCAGCCCTATATACAGGGCAGAACGCTCAGTCTCAGCTGTCTGTTCGCCGATGGCCGGGGCTGGCTGCTGAGCTGCAATGAACAACAAATCGAAACAATCGATGGCCGGTTTGAACTGCTGGCCTGCAGGGTCAATGTCCAGGCTGATACCGGCACCTGCAGGCGGCTCATCGACCGGATAGCGCTGGCCATTCCGGTACTTTGGGGTTATTCCGGCATCGATCTCATCGTTTCCGATGCCGGGCTCTGGGTCGTCGAAATCAATCCACGCCTGACCACATCCTTTGCCGGCCTGCGCGATGCGCTGGGGATCAACACGGCGCAGCTTGTGCTGGATCTACTGGACGGGACGCCGGAAATCTCCCGGTCCTGTGACGACAGCATCGTGATCGATATTGCCGGGGAGAACTGTCATGCCAGTTAAGACGATGGGCTGGGATATCGGCGGGGCGCACCTCAAGGCGGTGCTGCTGGATGAACAGGGCGTCGCGCTGCAGGTGCTGCAGCAGCCCTGCCAGCTTTGGAAGGGTCTGCAGGAACTACACCGGGTCATGCAGATGATGATCGATCCATTGGTAGCGGAAGACATTGCGCATGCAGTCACGATGACCGGCGAACTGGTGGACCTGTTCGCCTCGCGTAGCGACGGTGTCCAGCAGATCGTCGCTGCCGTGCAGGAACGACTGGCAGGTCAGGCGGTTTATATTTATGCCGGCAACGACGGTTTCCTCGATCCATCCGGGATCGATTCCGGCAATGCCTGGATGATCGCTTCGGCAAACTGGTTGGCCAGCGCCTCCTACACCGCCAAAAAAGTGCCGGCGGGAATTTTTTTCGACATTGGCAGCACCACGACGGACATTCTGTTGTTCAGGAATGGCCGTGTCGATGCCGTGGGGTTGACGGACTACCAGCGCCTTTGTTCCGATGAACTGGTGTACACGGGCATCGTACGCACACCGGTGATGGCCATCGCCGGACAGGCCCTGTTTCAGGGGCGCCAGGTGGGGCTGATGGCGGAATATTTCGCGACCATGGCGGATGTTTATCGCCTCACCGGTGAATTGCAGGAGACGCATGATCAAACGACTGCGGCGGACGGCGGCGAGAAGACCGTTGCCGGCAGTGCGCGTCGACTGGCGAGAATGATCGGCTGCGACTTCGATCCGGATCAGTTGCCGGACTGGATCGCATTTGCCGAAGATTTACGCCGCAGGCAGATGGACCGGATAGCGCATGGCTGCAACAGGCAACTGGCCCGTGCCGCGAATATTCAGCCGGTATTCGTCGGCGCCGGGATTGGCCGCTTCCTGGCCCGGGAACTGGCAGGCAAACGCCAATGTGACTATGTGGATTTCTCCGACTTGCTGCCACACCGTCTGCCACAGGCGGAGCTGCAGACCGCCGATTGTGCTCCCGCCGCCGCAGTCGCGCGACTCCAGCAGAGAAGCTTTGCACAGATTTGATGACAAAGGACTGCAGGATAAAGGAGCAAAGCGGAAGAATTCTGCCTGAAGATCTGGGCAGCTGGCGATTATCCCGGCTTTCCACTGCATCCGTAAAGGTGTATAAAAGAAAAAAGGCTCTTCAGTGATATCTGTGGGTAAAGAAGCCCCTTTTTAGCCATTGAACTGCGGACTCCGTGTGGACAGCCCGTGGATTTCATCCCGCCATCCCTGGCGGGGTGAACGTGTGGAAAACC
>JANEMG010000411.1 GCA_024511045.1 Gammaproteobacteria bacterium
ATGTTTCTTAGTTCGTTGATTTGTAATTGATCGCTTTTCATGTTCGCAAAACAAAAATTGGTATTTAATTACATTTCAACGAACTACGTCAACTTTCTGTGCTTTTTGTCATGTACAGAGAAGAATATTATTAAAAGGTAACTACTCACCCCTGCCGGAAGAAGCCCCTGTAGGTGGTCTGTGGAGGAAGTGTCTTTGGCAGGGATGCCAAAGCCAAGCCTGCAGGGACGTATTCACGGCGTCTTCCAGAACAGACCACCTATAGGGGCCCGAGTAGTAACATTAAAAGTTAAATGTTGGCCGTCGGTATCTGCATGATGGACACTGATCCGGTACAGCGTTGTGCCGGGCGTTCGGGCGTTTCCTCAGCCAACCTGACGAGGGGAGAAGGTCATGACAGAGCAGCAAAAAAGTGCCAACGGAAGCAAATCCCGGGATCATTGTCCTGCCAGTTTCCATCGATGGCTGCGCTGGCTGTGGCAGGGGACCGCGGCCCTGATCTGGTTCTCGTGCTGGTCGTCGCCCTGTACGCGGCATTCCGCTTCATCCCCGAAGGCCCGGTGCGCTACGACAACATGGAAGATCATTTCAAGTACGGTTCCACCGGCGGCGATCTCGCTACCGGCATTCCCTACTGGATCTGGCAGGCCATGCCGCTGGTATGCGCCGACACCCTGCAGGCTGTAGCAGGTGAACGGCTGGCCCCGGACTATAGACAACGCACTTTGACTTATCACAGCGGCGAGGATGCGCCGGTGAAGCGCCGCGCCCTGTCGCGGGAAGGCTACAAGGCGCTTGGCTTCATCTATGAGCAGGACGCCCAGGGGCGGGAAAGAGATCTGCCCATCGGCATTTCCCAGCGCCGCAGCCTGGGCCTGGACCGCGTCTATATCAATTGCGCCATCTGCCACACCAGCACCGTCCGCAGGGACAGCAATGATCCCGGCACACTGACACTGGTCCTGGGCATGCCGGCCAACCGCTTCAATCTCTACGATTTCGAACATTTCATTTTCCAATGCGCCAAAAGCGGTCGTTATACCCAGCTTCCGCAACTGGATCTGATCCCCGAGATACAGAGCCTGGGCGGCAACCTGGGTATTGTCGACCGTTATATGGTCTATCCATTGGCGATCTGGGCCATTCGCGACGCGATGCATTTTCTGGAAAATGTCGCCGGATTCTCGGTGCGGCAGCCGGATTGGGGGCCGGGACGCAACGACACCTTCACCAACAACAAGGTTTTTCTGTACGGTTATTCCTGGCGGGAACACATGCCGGACTGGTGGCTGAAGGGCAGAGACGACCCTGAAGCCGGGGAAGTGGATCCCGAAGGCATCGGCATCGTCGACTGGCCGTCCATCTGGCTGCAGGGGAAACGCAAGCAGCGTTCCGACGGTCAACCCATGCAGCTGCACTGGGACGGCAACAACAACCGGGTCGAGGAGCGCAACCTCAATGCCGCCCTGGCGACATCGGCGTTGCCGCCGGTGATCGATCATGAAGCCATCGAATGCATCGAACAGTGGCTGGAAACCCTGGAACCACCAAAATATCTGTTCAGCATCGACCAGACACTGGCCGAGCAGGGCAAGCCCGTTTACCAGGAATACTGTGCAGACTGCCACGGTCGCAATGGCCGTGACTTTTCCGGAAAATACGTCGGTTTCGTGGAGCCCATAGACAGGCTGGGAACGGACCCTTACCGTTTGAACAACTATACGGAAACACTGGCGGTGAATATGGCGACTACCTATGCCGAACAGGAACGCCGGCAGCGCACGCATCCCTGTCCCGGCGGCAGCATCTATCAGCCGGAAAAACTGATTTCCACGCCGCAGGATGGTCTTGCCGGACGGATTGCTGCAGTGGCCGCCGAAGAAAAAACCTACCGCTACAAGCATTATCGCAAGACCAACGGCTATGCCAACATGCCTCTTGATGGCATCTGGCTGCGGGCGCCCTATCTGCACAATGGCTCGGTACCGACGCTGCGGGACTTGCTGAAGCCCGCCGCGCAGCGACCGGAAACATTCTATCGTGGCAATGACATCTATGACCCGGTCAATGTCGGCTTCGTCTCCACGCAGGCGGAGGATGCCGCGGGCAGGAAGTTCTTCGAATTCAATACCCGCATTGCCGGCAATGGCAACCAGGGGCATGAAGGCGAAGCCTTTGGCACGGAACTGCCGGAAGACAAGAAAGCGGCATTGCTTGAATATTTGAAAACCTTCTGACATGGGAGGTAAAAGCAAAACTCGAAAAGCCAGTGAATTTTTTGGCTAACTGGCGCCAAAACAAGGGGATAAGGAGGGGCGTGTCTGGTGCCTATTTGTTATGATAGGCGCTCCAAAACTCCTGTC
>JANEMG010000076.1 GCA_024511045.1 Gammaproteobacteria bacterium
AAGTATGGAAGAGTGACGGCAGCAGCGGCGGCCAGGCCATCCCGCCCGGGGAGCAGCGTATGGAGATGATCTACGATGCCGAAATTTACCGGCAGTTCTATGCCAGGCTGTCGAAATCGATGTTTCTCGAAATACACAAGATATAGGGGGAAGGGTTTTGCAATACAGCTACAGATTGTTAGTGTTCTCCCTTGCCGTTCTGCTGCAGGCCTGCAGCAGCACTCCGCAGAAGCCGCCGGAGGATCTGCTGTCCCTGACCGAGGCGCAGATGAAGATCCGCAGTTATCAAAGCCGTACTTACGATGCCAGGGACCAGAAGAAGGTGCTGCGCGCCGTGGTGGCTGCGTTGCTGGATCTGGGCTTCATCATAGAGCGGGTCAATGTGCCGCTGGGACTGGTGACTGCCGGAAAGTTCGCCAAGAGCGGCTTTGTCGAGGCGACCGTGACGGTGCGTCCCAAGGGCGAGGAGCGCATGGAAATCCGCGCCAATGCGCTGTTCAATACCCGGCCCATCGAGGACCCCAAGGCCTACCAGAATTTCATTGCCGCCGTGCAGCGCTCGCTGTTTCTGAGCGACTGACCATTCACGCCGGCAATGAAACTTTTGCTGCATCTGGAAAAATCGCTGCTCCTGGCCGGACTGCTGCTGCTTGTGCAGGGCTGCGCGATGCAGTGGGGGGCGGATATCCAGTGGGATTCCAGGGACCAGATTCTGATGTCGGAAAAAAGCCAGGTGAAAATGCGCGCCATCCAGACCGAGGTCTTCGATACCACCGACAAAATGCATGTCATCCGCGCGGTCATCGACACCATGCAGGATCTCTACTTCACCATCGATGTGCTGGACTCCGCATTGGGCGTGATATCCGGAAAAAAAATACACCAGAGCGGCAGCATCTGGCAGGATGACCCGACCTATTACCGCTACGACACCGACAGCCTGATCATCTTCTCCATGGGCGTGTTCCGCACCTACGGGCCATTCCAGTACCGCAACGACCTGACGCGCATGACCGTGACGGTCCGCCCGCGCGGCGAAACGCAATTGCTGGTGCGCGCCAGCGTGCAATATGAACTCGAGGCCGTTCAGGACCCGGAATTCTACCAGAAATATTTCGCCCTGCTCAGGCAGTCGCTGTTTCTGGCGGCGGAGGTGCCGTGAACGTTTCGCGGCAATCAGGATTCCGGTTGCCCCACCGCCGGTTGCACCACGGTATCGGGCAGGTGGAACCGGATGGTTTAGACCCCTTTGAGCAGCGCCTCGAGGGCATCACAGAGGGCCATGAGTTTATCGGTCTTGGTGACGATGTGTTGTTGTTCGGGGAGAGAGCGAAAGAGGCATAAGAATCCCCTTGGCAAACCCGAGGGATGCTTAACTTAAGCCAACACTTCAAACTGTTTATTTGCGCACGGGGAGAAATTGGCTGGCCAAGGGCTGGTCAGTTTACATAAAACACGGTATTGCTCAGGTGCATCCACATTCATGCGTTCGACAGCGACCTTTACCTTGCTCGGGCCATTTGCCCTGATAAGCGATGTAAACTCAGCAGAATAGTAACGCGGTGCATAACCTACCAAGGTGACTGGATCGCCAGTACGCATAAGCAAGGCCATATCATCATGGGGGTTCTGTAAATCCTGCATAAGATATAGTTGCTCGCCTCTTTTCAATTCACGCGAGCGCAACTGGTTTTCTTTATGAAGATGCCGCAAGCCACGGCTGAAAAAATAGACCTCATAATTCTTCCTTTTGGTTGGCTCCGGGCAGGGAAAAAGCTCAAGAGAATCGGTCGCCCTCAAACCGCCTGTTCTGGCAAGCTCTTCCAGTTCGTCATAGCGGGCTTGAGACAGCCCCAACCACTTAAGGTAGTCCTGGTACTCCGAGCGACTCCTGGCGAGGATGCGATTTTTGAAAATGGGAAAGAGTTCCTCGGAACGATAAGCCTTGTGCAGATCCTGCATGCGGCCGAAGGGGCGAAAGTTTGGCATCTCTTCGGCACCGCGTGTATAAACGAACTGATAGACGCCGTTTTCGCGCGTAAGGTGGCCCACCGGCTGCCAACGGCGGTTTTTTTCATCTTGCCATGCGATAAAAAGTGCTTTCATATGCTTTATGCTAGTTAGTGCCGGTTGCTGTGGACAGCCTCCGTTTGATTTGGTTTTGTGTGTTCATGCCGTGAAGCATGCAGCAAACGGTACATTTTGTTCAGATGTTTTTTATGGGTAAAGGGCAGGGCTAGGCCGCAAGAACTGCCGGTTTATGTGGTGATTTTTCGGTTTCTTCGTGACAAAGGCAGAGAATCACCGAGATGTTGTCCCGGCCGCCTTGCTGGTTCGCCTGCTCGACGAGTTCGTTGCAAAGCGTGTCAAGGTTATTGCGGGTTCATGCGAGCCAGTGAGGCGGCAATGACAGCATCGTCGAGCATGCCATACAGGCCATCGGAGCACAACAGCAGGCGGTCGTCATCCTCGATGGACAGAATCTGTAATTCGGGAGCGATTTCCGGATAGGGGCCGAGAGCCTGCAGGATGACATTGGCTTCCGGCGGGGGGCCATTGCCGCCCTGGTCCTTCCACTCCTGCAGCAGGGAATGATCCTTGCTCAGTTGCTGCAGCTGGCCGTTGCGCAATCTGTACAGGCGGCTGTCGCCGATGTTGAACACCAGCATTTTTTGTTCCTCGGTGAACAGCCAGCAGCCCACGGCCGTCGTGTCTATGCCGCAGCCGTCGGGATAGCCGTTGCTTTGATTGAGAGCATGGATGTGTCCGTTGGCCATGGCCAGACAATCGGCCAGATACTGCAGATTTGCCTTCGCCTCGTGGGGTTTGTCTGGAGCAAAGGCGGCGACTGACTGCTGGATGATCCGGATTGCCGTCTGGCTGGCAATCTCGCCAGTGGAATGGCCTCCCATGCCGTCGGCAACGATCAACAGATTCAGCGTTCGATCCACCAGTATGCTGTCTTCGTTGAGGCTGCGGATCAAACCCGTGTCTGTCCGGCCAGCAGGGATATATTGGACTGTCATGTTTCGCCAGGCTGGGATTGGAAAGTAAGCTTCGTAAGTGCGGCGGCAGGGATATGCCGCCATCGAGCCCTCCATGGGCGGGTATACGGTGGTCCCGGAAGCGAATAACCCAGTATGCCTGCATAATAAGGCAAGGTGGAAGCGGATTGCCCGCAGCCGGCAGCAGGACTATGACTGCTCGGCAACCACCTCCGACCGGGCTTTTGGGCCTTCGGCATCGGCAGGGTCGCCTTCATAGGGCGTGGCATATTTACAGTCTTTCTGGGGACAGACTTTTTCCGTGCCGCGGCGCTTGGTGGTCTTCAGGGTCAATATCGGCCAGTTGCAGGCTGGGCAGGGACCGGGCACCGGTGCATTCCACAGTGCATAGTCGCATTTGGGGTATTCCGAGCAGGAATAGAATATTTTTCCGTAGCGGGACTTGCGCTTCAGGATGTTGCCCTTGTGGCATTGCGGGCATTCGACGCCGGTATCCAATGGCTTTTCCAACGGTTCGATATGACGGCATTTGGGATAGCCGCTGCAGCCGATGAATTTTCCATAGCGTCCTGTTTTGATGACCAGGTCCGATCCGCATTTCGGGCAGCTGCGGCCCTCGACGATTTCCGGCGCGGCGGATTCCGTGTTGTCGTCATTCAGGTTGCGCGTATAGGAACACTCGGGATAGTTGGTGCAGCCGATGAAGCGTCCGTTGCGGCCCAGACGAATGGACAGCTGGCCGCCGCATTCCGGGCATTTCTCGTCCAGTGCCTCCTGGGTGACATCCTTGCGCTGCACCGTTTCCTCCTTCTCATGGATCAGTTTGCTGAATGGCTTCCAGAACTCCGCCATCAACGGTATCCAGTCCTTTTCCCCACGCGACACGGCGTCCAGGTCGTCTTCCAGATGCGCGGTGAAATTGTAGTCGACGTATTTGGTGAAATGTTCGGTCAGGAATTTGTTGACGATTCTGCCCACATCGGTGGGCTTGAAGCGTTTGTTCTCCAGCGTGACATATTCGCGGTTCTGCAGCGTGGAGATGATCGATGCATAGGTGGATGGCCGGCCGATACCATGTTCTTCCAGCGCCTTGACCAGGCTGGCCTCGCTGTAGCGCGGCGGTGGTTCGGTAAAATGCTGCCCGGCGATGATATCCTCCAATGGCACCGGCCTGCCTTCCTGTAGCGGGGGCAGAAAGCTTTCCTTTTCGTCCTTGTCCCTGCCGTCGTCCTTGCCTTCCAGATAGACCATCATGAAGCCGGGTTTGGCGATCGTCGAGCCGGTGGCGCGGAAAATGTTCTCCTCCCCGCCGCAAGTCAGGTCGACGCCGACCATGTCGATGGTGGCGTGCAGCATCTGGCTGGCGACGGTGCGCTTCCAGATCAGTTCATACAGTTTCAGCTGATCACTGCTCAGGTATGGTTTGAGTTCGCCGGGCAGGCGCCGTGCAGATGTGGGGCGGATCGCCTCGTGCGCTTCCTGGGCGTTTTTCGATTTTGTTTTGAATTTGCGCGGTTGCTTGGGGACGTTTTCCACGCCATACTTTTCGGCAATCAGGTCCCGCAATTCGCTGACCGCCTCATCGGCCAGATGCACCGAATCGGTACGCATGTAGGTGATCAGGCCGGCGGTCTCGCCGCCCAGGTCGATGCCTTCATAGAGCTGCTGGGCGACGCTCATGGTACGTTTTGTCGTGAAACCCAGTTTCCGGGAGGCCTCCTGTTGCAGGGTCGAGGTGATGAACGGCGCGGCCGGATTGCGTTTGCGCTGCTTTTTTTCCAGTCTGGCGACCAGCAGTTGACCATCCGCCTTTTCCAGCAGGGTCTGCTTGATCTGTTCGGCCTGCTGCTCCTCGGTAATGCTGAACTGGTGCAGCTTTTTCTTTTCGTAGTGGGTCAGTTTCGCCTTGAATTTCTGGCCGTCCGCCTGCAGGGCGGCTTCGATGGTCCAGTATTCCCGGGTCTTGAAGGCCTCAATTTCCAGTTCCCGTTCCACGATCATGCGTAGGGCAGGGCTCTGCACACGGCCTGCGGAGAGGCCGCGGCGGATTTTTTTCCAGAGCAGCGGCGACAGGTTGAAGCCTACCAGGTAATCCAGTGCCCGGCGCGCCTGCTGGGCATTGACCAGGTTGGTGGACAGCGACTGCGGATGCTGCACCGCTTCGGTAATCGCTTTCTTGGTGATTTCATGGAAAACCACGCGGTGCACCGGTTTGTCCTTGAGCAGTTTTTTTTCCTTGAGCAGTTCATAGATATGCCAGGAAATCGCTTCCCCCTCGCGGTCCGGGTCGGTTGCGAGATACAGCTGATCAGCCTTTCGGGCGGCTTTGGCGATGGCCTGAACATGCTTCTGATTGCGTTCGATGACGGCATATTTCATGGCGAAGTCGTGATCAGGATCGACGGCGCCTTCCTTGGGAATGAGGTCGCGGACATGCCCGTAAGAGGCGAGTACGTGGAAGTCCTTGCCCAGGTACTTCTCGATAGTCTTGGCTTTCGCGGGCGATTCTACGATAACAAGATTGTTGCTCATTATTGATGGAACGATGGTTTGGGAAGCAGCAATTTAATGTAAATATTCTGGAACGGTATCGAAGATGATGTCTTCCATTCTGGAAAAGGCGACTTCGTCGTCCTGCTGGCTGAGCAGGACCATCAGTACGATCCATTTCAGCTTGTCCAGAGAGATGTCTTCATTTTCCAGGGCCATGATCCTGTCCAGGACGATCTCCCGGTTGGCCGGCGTCAGGATGCCGATCTGTTCGAGAAACATGACGAAATTACGGCATTCCAGGTCCAGTTTGTTGATTTCGTGATGGGAAAAGATCCGGAAGGCAGAGGGGACGATGGGCTTCAGGGTTTCATGCAGGGTCAATGACTCCAGCCAGTCGAAAGCTTTGCTGACATCCAGTTGATCGAAACCCGCCTGAATCAGTTCGGTTCTGATGGCATCACTGTCCGGCAGGGTTTCTATTTCATCCTCCAGATAGTTTTCAAACAGATACATCAACACTTCAAAAATATTTTCTTTCATAGCGCCTGTAGGCCTGATGCTATTGATTGCGGTGGTTTAATTGCGTGTATAGCCGCCGCCGGGTGCGGCACTGATATGTCCTTGCAGTTCCAGCAGCAGCATGGAGGAAATGACCTCGACGGATTGGCCGGTTTCATTGACCAGCATGTCGACAAGATGTGGGACTATACATTGTTAGATTCAATAGTTTTTGTTGCTCCAGGTCAAGCATTGATTGTTCCTGGTGTGGTTCTTTTTCTTCAGGCTGTTGATTGTATTGGCAAAATTCCTCAAGAATGTCGCGCGTTGTTTCGACCAGCTTGGCGCCTTCCCGGATCAGCGCGTTGCAGCCCCGGGCCAGCGGGTTGTGGATGGATCCCGGGATGGCGAAGACTTCCCGGTTCTGTTCCAGGGCCAGACGCGCCGTGATCAGCGAACCGCTCTGCCTGGCCGCTTCGACGACCAGCAGACCAATGCACAAGCCGCTGATGATCCGGTTGCGCCTGGGAAAGTGGCCGGCTTTGGCCGTCGTGCTAGGTGGAAATTCGGAAATGATCGCGCCGTTTTCGACGATTTCCAGCGCCAGTTGCTTGTGTCGGGCGGGATAAATTTTGTCCAGGCCGGTTCCGGCTACGGCAATGGTCAGGCCACCGCTGCGCAGTGCACCGATGTGGCTTGCCGCATCGATACCCAGCGCCAGGCCGCTGGTAATGACGAAACCGCAAGCGGCCAGCGTACCGGCAAAGTCCTGCGCGGTCTGTTTGCCCTGGCTGGAAGGGTTGTGGCTGCCGACGATGGCGATCTGGGGCCGGCTCAGCAGGTCAATCGAGCCCCTGACAAAGAGTACCGGAGGGGCGTCGGGGATTTCCTGCAACTGTTTGGGATAGGCCGGGTCATCGCAGGTCAGCAGATGATTGTCCGGCTGCGCCAGCCAGTTCAAGTCCTGGTCGATGCTGCGCCAGTCCGGGTTTTTGATGAAATCGATGCTGCGCCTGGTCAGGTTCAGTTCGTCCGGCAAATGCCTGGCCTGGGTGAACAGCTGCTCGGGCGTACAGACAGCGAGTATTCGCAAAAAAGTACGCGGGCCGACACCTGGCGTGCGCAGCAGCGCAAGCCAGTATTTCGGGTCCTGTTCGTTGGATGTGTTCAGGGGGGTCTTGATTTTGTCCAGTACGTGAATAGCGGCAGTCGCTTCCATGACCAGGGCATAACTGACGCGATCGAAGGTGCGAAATATCATCAAGGTGCCGGCCAGTTCTTCGGGCAGGGTTACCGTTTCGTTGACAATGCCGCTGTATTTGTCCCTCACTATATCGCCGCGCTGGTAAATGTCAAGCACATGGCCGGCTTTCAGTCCGTCGCGGCTGCCCTTGTCGACGATCACGATATCATGCCGGCCGATCTGGGAAACCCCGTTCAGGACGCTGATGATGCTGCCAGAAATCATTGATTTTGGCGCTCGGGGAAAGTAATTCAACGCGACCTGGCCTTCCTGGTTGGGCATCAGCCGGTCGCCGATGCGAATTTCGCTTTTCGATTTGGTGATCAGCAGGGTCGCCGGATCACCGGGTCTTTGCAGGGTCGTGTCGGCAATGTATTTCGCTTCATAGCCTAAAATCTCGCCTGTTTCCGGGTTTTTATAGGTTTCCCCCTGGCGATAGATCGTATAGGCAAGGTGTTTTGGCTCGGTGATGGAGCGCACATAGACCCGGTCGCCGGCTGCAGCGACGAGGTACTCACCGGCGAAATCGATGATGTAGGGGGCGTTGTCCAGGTCATCCTTGCCGACGACTTTGGGCGAGGTCAGATAGGCGGCGATGGCATCGATGGGAATGACTTTGATCGCATCCTGGTGTTCCGTTTCCCGGATATGGGGGCTCAGTTTGAGCACGCCGTTGTTTCTGGACACCGAAAGGCGGGGCTGGCCGTCGACGATGGTCAAAGTGATGACATCGCCGGGGTAGATCAGGTGAGGGTTTTCAATCTGCGGATTGTTATGCCAGATTTGCGGCCATTGCCAGGGTTTTTGTAAAAATTTGCCGGAAATGTCCCACAGCGTGTCGCCCTTGACGACGGTGTACCGGGTCGGATGCCCGGGATTCAGCTGGATATTGTCCGCCCAGGCATGCAGGCTGAAGAGGAGCGGAACTAAAAGTCCGATAAGTGCTCGAAAAGGCATATTCTGTTCCTGTCGGTGTTGATGGTGGAAAAATAGCGCTATTCTGGCGCATCGGGCTTTTTGTGCAGCGTTGTTCCTGAGCGTGTATCAGGGTACAACGGGTTTTTTGGAGAGCGGAAAAGCCAGCGCCTGTGGAATATTCTTTCTTGCCAAATCGCGTATTTATGCAATATGCATTCAAAGTCTAGATGAATTCAGATAGAATTCCAGTCTGTAACTGTTAAATAATCGAGGAGTTTTTGTGGCTATTTTAACTGTTCTTGAATTTCCGGACGAGAGACTGCGCAGGAAGGCCACGGTGGTGGAAACGGTCGATGAAAATATTCGAACTTTGCTCGACGATATGCTGGAAACCATGTATCAGGCGAAAGGCGTGGGGCTTGCAGCGACGCAGGTCGATGTGCACAAGCGGGTGATCGTGATCGATACCAGCGAAGACAAGGATGCGCCGTTGTGCCTGATCAATCCGGAAATCGTTGCAGAGCAAGGCGTCGAGGAGTCGGAGGAAGGCTGCCTTTCCGTACCGGGGTTTTTTGAAAAAGTGAGACGCGCCGAACAGGTCACAGTCCGGGCCTTGGGCAGGGATGGCAAGCCATTTGAACTGCAGGC
Source organism: Gammaproteobacteria bacterium (assembly GCA_024511045.1). Classification (GTDB taxonomy): domain Bacteria; phylum Pseudomonadota; class Gammaproteobacteria; order Methylococcales; family Methylomonadaceae; genus JANEMG01. The sequence continues at coordinate 8,806 of JANEMG010000076.1, forward strand.
AGACGGCTTGCTGGCAGTGTGCATTCAGCATGAAATGGATCATCTGCAGGGAAAGTTGTTCGTCGATTATCTTTCGCCGCTGAAAAGACAGCGTATCAAGAAAAAACTGGACAAGATCCACAGGCAGACGCGCGGCAGCAAAGCGTCGAAGCTGGCGATATAATGCACAGCAGTTTTTCAGTTGCGCTGTCGGTAAAGAAAATATGAATATTCAG
>JANEMG010000412.1 GCA_024511045.1 Gammaproteobacteria bacterium
ACAAAATAAACAAGAATATTACCAAGCACTAATTTATCCGCCATATTAGTCGGCCCTAATATTCATTGCTCCAAAAAATTGGGAAACTTCAGTCATAATATCAATACGGCGCAGAATTGCCGTTACACGATCCAAGCGTTTATTTTAGTGTTATTCAGCCGTACAAGATCAGGATCAACGTTGTCTGGTAAACGATGCAATGGGAATTTTACTCCAAGATATCGTGTCCGCACATCAAAATTTAGCACTTTTATTCCCCCTTCCTGTCGCCGGGGGCGGGATTGAGTGGTTTTCGACAACCAAATGTACCATGCCGAGTGGTTCTGAACCGGCGTCCAGGTTTCTGCCCGATACGTCATGCCGTCGATCGGCCTGACAGCTGGCAGGTGCATTGCGGTGCACATCCCCCCCAAAAAAGAGATCATGATGAACCCAATCTATCATCGCGTACAATTCATGGAAAGCGCCGCCCAAATCGACACCGCGCCAAAGGATCAGGGCATCGAAATAGCATTTGCCGGGCGCTCCAATGCTGGAAAATCCAGCGCCATCAACGCCTTGACCCGGCAAAAATCTCTGGCCAGAGCCAGCAAAACACCCGGGCGCACGCAGCTGCTGAACTTTTTCCAAATCGACGAAAAAAGAAGGTTCGTCGATTTGCCCGGCTATGGCTACGCCAAGGTGCCGCTGGCGGTGAAGGCCCAGTGGCATAAAATGATGCAGCGCTATCTGAATGAAAGGAAATCGCTGGCAGGTATCGTACTGGTCATGGACATCCGCCATCCATTGACGGAATTCGACTGGCAAATGATAGAGTGGTGTGAAAACAGCGACGTCAGGCTGCTTATATTACTCACCAAGGCGGATAAATTGAAGTATGGCGCCGCCAGGAACACCCTGCTCTCCGTGCAGCGGGAGTTGCAGCAAATGACCGTTTCTGTTTCGGTGCAATTGTTCTCCGCAGTCAAAAAAACCGGTATCGACGAAATCCATGCAGTCCTGGACGACTGGCTGGAATTTGCCGCCGACTGAAGAAACTTCTGACGGCCGCCTCAAAGATCGATCTGCATTCCTTCCCGGGCCATGTGATAGCGGATACCGCTACCGCCATGGCGGGTGCTGATCTCGGCAAATATGGCGTCCAGCTGGGCATCGCTGCGCCCCGGTTCGTGATGGGTAAAGATCAGTTGCCCGGTGTGCGCCGCTGCAGCCTGTTCGATAGCCGCCTGGTAAGTGCCATGTCCCCAACCCATTTTAGCGGGATACTCCTCCTCGGTATAGGAGGCATCGACAATCAGCACATCGACATCGGCCATCGCCTCTGTCACCCGCAGCAGCTGGCCATCGACGATTTCCTGATACGGCTGGAACTCCTTGTCTTCCGGTGCGTAGATATTGAATGGCGGCTCATAGTCGCCGGTAAAGAACAGCGCCTTGCCGTCTGCCTCGATGCGGTAGCCAAAATTCAAAACCGGATGATTGAGCAGCACAGGAGTCACCGACGCCGAACCTATCTGTGCCGTTGCGTCGGGCTTCAGCGTCACATACTGTACATTGGCTTTGAGCTCCGCTTCGCGGATTGGGAAATAACTGTATTGCAATTGTACGGACAAGGCCCGCTCGATGCCTTCGCCGGTAACCGGGTCCTGGCCACCATAGATTGTCAACCGGTTGCCGGGAATTAAGATAGGACTGAAAAAGGGCAGGCCATGGATATGGTCCCAGTGGGTGTGGGTGATCAGGATATGGGCATCGGCAGGATCACCGGCTTTCAGGCTCTGGGCCAGGGCGTGGATGCCGGTGCCGGCATCGAGAATGAGCAAATCACCGTCAGCCGTGCGAATCTCGATGCAGGTGGTATTGCCCCCGTATTGCAGCGTTGCCGGCCCTGGCGTGGGAATGGAGCCACGCACGCCCCAGAATGTTATACGCATGTTTGCTCCCTGCAGTCCCTACAAAAGAATAAAAGCATTGGCTTCCGCCTCGATCCGGGACAGATCCCCCAGCGCAGCGATCAATTCCTGCAAGGGCAGGCCAAAACGTTCTGCAATGGCTGGCGGCAACGGTTCAATCCGGGCATTGCCGGCATCGCCGAGGTGGAGTGTTTTGCTGATCTGGTTGGCGGCAAAAACGCAATCCCGCAACAGGCCGCCAGGCTGTGGATCATGATGCAGGGCGATGGCTGCAGACAGATCCTCCGGCAGCTGCCATTTTTCCACCAGCAGCCTGCCGGCCTGGGCATGATCGATGCCGATGACCCGCAGTTCTGCCAGATGCAGGGAAATATCCTCCTGCCTGGCCATCTGCAGGGCCTGTCTGAACCGATCGGGAAAAAATTCGGCAAACACCACCTTGCCA
>JANEMG010000077.1 GCA_024511045.1 Gammaproteobacteria bacterium
GCCCGGCAGAAGGAAATCGCCAGGGACCTGAATTACGACCTGACCGATCACAGTCTTTACCTGTACGGATTGTGCCCCGACTGCAAAAAAAGCTGACAGGAAGTTCCAGCGTCGATCCAGCGTCGCCGGTGGACTGCCGCTGTCTATAAGCCGCCCCGCTGCTTGGGACCCGCTTTGTCTCTTCCCCGGATACCACCCTTTCAATTCAATCGCCTGATTTATCTCATCCATGTTTAGACCCCTGATTCTCTATATCGGCCTGCGCTATACCCGGGCCAAACGGCGGACCCGGTTCATCTCCTTCATCACCCTGACTTCCATTCTCGGCATTGCTCTGGGTGTTACCGCCTTGATTACCGTGCTTTCGGTGATGAACGGCTTCGAAGCCGAGCTGCGCGAACGTATCCTGGGCATGACTTCGCACAGCACCATCACCGGTTATTATGGAAAACTGAAGGATTGGCAGGTCTTGCAGAAACAGCTGAAGGACTATCCCCATGTCCAGGGTTCGGCCCCTTTTATCAATGGCCAGGTGATGATCAATGCCGGCCGCCGCGTCAGCGGAACGGCGTTGCGCGGGGTGCTGCCGGATCACGAACCTGAGGTCTCGGAAGTGGCCGGTAAAATGGTCAGCGGTGATTTGCAGCTGCTTGTGCCGGGCAGATACGGCATCATTCTCGGGCGGGAACTGGCCAATTATCTGGGGGTCGTCAGCGGCGAGAAAATCACCGTCATCAGTCCGCAGGTCAATTCCACGCCAGCGGGAATCATACCCCGTCTGCGGCGTTTTACCGTGGTCGGGATATTCGAGGTGGGCATGTATGAATACGATCGCAACATGGCCATCATTCACCTGGCCGATGCGGCAAAACTGTTTCGCCTGGGAGATGCGGTCTCCGGGCTGCGCCTGAAGCTGGATGATATCTTCAATGCGCCGCGGATCAGCCGTGGTCTGGCGAAAAAGCTGCGGCACCAGTACCGGGTCAATGACTGGACCCAGGCGCACAGCAACTTTTTTCGCGCGATCAAGACCGAAAAGCGGGTGATGTTCATCATTTTACTGCTGATCGTTGCGGTAGCGGCGTTCAATATCGTTTCCACGCTGGTGATGGTGGTGACCGACAAACGCGGCGATATCGCGATACTGCGCACACAGGGTCTGTCGCCGCGGCAGGTGATGGGCATCTTCATTGTCTTGGGCGCTGTAATTGGTGCCACGGGTACGTTGCTGGGCACCATCGGGGGCGTGCTGCTGGCGTTGAACGTGGAAACCATCGTGCCGGCCATCGAGCGGTTTTTCGAAGTCGAATTCCTGGCGGCCGACGTTTACTACATCAGTGATCTTCCATCCAAACTGGAATGGCAGGATGTCTACCAGATTGCCGCGATGGCCTTTGTCCTGTCGCTGCTCGCAACCCTCTATCCCGCCTGGCAGGCGGCCAAAGTCAACCCTGCGGAAGTGCTTCGCTATGAATGATCCGATAATTCTCCAATGCAGCAATCTCAGCAAACGCTTCCAGCAGGGCGAACTGGATGTGGAGGTGTTGAAGGATGTCAATCTGCAGGTGCGGACCGGCCAGCGCCTGGCGATCATGGGGGCTTCCGGCTCCGGCAAGACCACGCTGCTGCATTTGCTGGCGGGATTGGAGAAGCCGACCGCGGGCGAAGTCGTGCTCGATGGCGTCAATCTGAATTCGGTCAGGGAAAGCAGACTGGGGCAATTGCGCAACCGCTCCCTGGGATTCATTTTCCAGTTTCATCATTTGCTGGGGGAATTTACCGTGCTGGAGAATGTCGCGATGCCTCTGCTGATCGCCGGCATGCCGGTAAAAACGGCGCAGGACAAGGCGACCGGACTGCTGCAGCGGGTCGGACTGGGGCACCGGATCGCGCACAAGCCGGGGGAAATCTCCGGGGGCGAACGGCAGCGCGCCGCAGTCGCCAGGGCCCTGATCAACCGCCCCAAGTGTGTGCTCGCCGATGAGCCCACCGGCAACCTGGACAGCCATACCGCCGAGCAGGTCTATGAACTGATGCTGGAATTGAACCAGGAACTCAAGGTCAGCTTCCTGGTCGTCACGCACGATGCCAGGCTGGCATCCAGAATGGATACTATACTGCATATGGAAGATGGCAAAGTGGTGGGCTGAATCGCGGTGTTTCCAGGGCGTTCCCGCTCCTGTGGTGCTTTGACAGCATTCCAGTGCAGAGTGCGGGAGCGATGAATAAGCCCTTGCTTGTGCAGCGCAGTGAATTTGACCAGGCACCTGGATGATCGTCCAGCAACATTCGGCACATTAACACTCCTCTTCGGCAGCAGTCGAGGCTGCAGCGTTTTTAAAACCCGATCTTGCCGTCCGGACGTAACAAATGCCGTCATTCGTTATCCTGTTCACCCTGGCCATCCTGCTTTTTCAGCAATTGCCCGATTTGCCGGACAGCAGCTGGCTTTGGCCGGGGCTGGCAGCCGCAGCCGCTGCGCTGTTCTACAGACGCTGGCGAGTGCTGGCATTCATGACCGGCCTGCTCTGGGCGTTCCTGTTTGCCATCACCAGGCTGGACAGCCAGTTGCCAGCGGAGCTGCAGGGCAGGGATATGACCATTGAAGGTGTCATCATCGGATTGCCGCAAAGCGATGAACGGCGCGTGCGCTTCGATTTCGCCGTTGTCCGGTGGCCGCAGGCCGCCGCCAGCAAGCTGCCCGAAAAAATCCGCTTGAGCTGGTATTATCCTGATGCCGCCATTGAATCCGGCCAGCGCTGGCGCTTCACGGTGCGCCTGAAACGCCCCCATGGCAACAGCAATCCTGGCGGCTTCGATTATGCACGCTGGCTTTTTATCAAGGGCATTGGCGCCACCGGCTACGTCAGGAAAAAGCCCGAACCCCGGTTGCTCGGTGTGCCTTCCTGGCCCAGTATCTCCCGCTGGCGACAGGACATTGCAAAACGGATTTCCGCACTGCTGCCGGGCAGCGGCAGCCTGGGCGTGATTCAGGCCCTGGTGATCGGTGTGCGCCAGGACATAACGCCGGAGCAGTGGCATCTGTTCCGCCGCACCGGCACCGTGCATCTGATTGCCATCTCCGGCCTGCATATCGGCCTGATCGCCGGTCTGATCTATTTCCTGGTGCTGAAAGCGACTGCCTGGACGGGCATTTTGCGTGTGGCGCCGCCCAGAGCGGCGGCCATTGCAGCCGTCATCGCGGGGTTGTTCTATGCCGCGCTGGCCGGTTTCGCGGTGCCCACACAGCGGGCGCTGATCATGCTGGCCATGGTCATGGCCGGCATCTACTGGCAGCGCAATCTGCGCCCCCTGCATGTGCTCAGCTGCGCCCTGCTGGCCATACTGCTGCTGGACCCTCTGGCAGTGCTCTCAGCAGGCTTCTGGCTGTCCTTTCTGGCGGTCGCGCTGATACTTTACGCGATGGCGGGACGCCTTGGCAGGCCCGGCTATTGGGCAGGGGTGTGGAAAGTGAATTGGGTTACCAGCATTGGCCTGACGCCGGTACTGCTGCCGTTTTTTCAGCAGGTTTCGTTGATCGCGCCGCTGGCCAACCTGGTGGCTGTGCCGCTGATCAGCCTGGGCATCATTCCCCTGCTGCTGTTGGCGGTGGTTTTGCTGTTCATCGCGCCGCCGCTGGGGCAATGGCTGCTGCAGCTGGGTCAGCCGGTCATCTGGGCGGTACTGCTGGCTTTGTCGGGTTGCCTGCTGTTGCTTGCACCGCGCGGTGTTCCCGGCCGCTGGCTGGATGTCGTCCTGTTTCTGCCGCTGTTGTTTGCCGAGCCACAGCGGCCTGCCGCCGGGACTGTGGAAATGACGCTGCTGGATGTCGGTCAGGGGCTTTCGGCGGTAGTCCGTACCGCGGGACATGTGCTGGTGTTCGATGCCGGCGCGAAATACTCGGACCGGTTCGACATGGGGGAGAGCGTCGTGCTGCCTTTTTTGCGGTCCCGGCAAGACCGGCGCATCGATGCCCTGATCGTCAGCCATGGCGACAACGACCATATCGGCGGCGTTGCATCGCTCAGGCAGGGAATGGCCGTCGACAGGATCTACAGCAGCGTGCCGCAATTACTTGGAGGTGGCAACGTACAGCCGTGCAGGGCAGAGCTGGCATTGGGACGGCGTGGCGTTTACCCTGCTCGCCCGGCGAACAGGGCTTTGAAGGAGAAAATGACAATTCCTGTGTGCTGCAGATTGCCAGCCGTTACGGGAAAATTCTCTTGACAGGCGATATCGAGGCGCCGGCCGAAGCCTGGCTGACGCATCACTACGGTGAACGGCTGCAGGCGACCGTGCTGGTGGCCGCGCATCATGGCAGCAACACTTCATCGACGTTGCCCTTTCTGCAGCAGGTCAGACCGGAAATTGTCCTGATCTCGGCAGGCGCTATCGCAACCGCTTCGGATTTCCCGCTGAGCAGGTTCTGCAGCGCTACCGGCAGATTCATGCCCGCTGGTACGACACCGCCGATTCCGGGGCGGTGACAGTGGTCATGGGTGGAACATTGTCGGTGCGGAGCTACCGGGAACAGCACCGGCGCTACTGGCAGTGATGAATGGTTTGTTCGTTGCGTGAAACGGAAAAAACCATTGCGCGGTAAAATCTGTTGTACTTCTTCTCTTTGACGGGGGGCAATACCTCATGGATATTCGATGCGCAATTGCAGCCATGCGTCGATCTTGTGCAATAGCTCTCGCGTCAAATCCGGCGTGGAAAAAAGATGTTCGTGGTGGTTCTTCCCGGCCAGCATCATAACCTGGTTGTGCGGATGATTGCCCAGCGTGGCAGCGGCAAAATCGCTGCTTCCCCAGGCAGGCGTGATGGGATCGTGCTCGGAATAAATGAGCAAATAGGGTGTATTGAAATCCGCCATCGTGCCTCTGAACTGGATCACTGCTTTTTCCACGGCCAGCACATAGCGCAGAATCGAGCGGCGGATGATGTAAGGGTCGGCTCTCTGGCGTTTGCGCTGTTCTTCCCAGTTGCTCAGGTATTCCGTGACCCAGTCTGGAGTGGTCGGTGAAGACACTTGGTGCATGCCGGGCAACGACAGAAACTCGATCAGTGCATCCTGAAGGGGAACGGCAAGCAATGCCAGAATCTGATTGAACAACAGCAACGGCAGCGCTTCGTTGTGCGGGTTGAGAAAATGTTCATGGGTATGGTAGCTGAATCGGACCAGTGGGTTTTGAAACCAGCCCCGCCAGCCAGGGACCTGGGTGACGGAAAAAGCGGGGCCGGTGAAAATGATGCCGCCGATCCTGTTTTTCAGGATGCTGTGCGGGGTTTGCAGCAGATAGGAAGCGGAAACCAGTGAGCCCAGGCTGTGCGACAGAATGAAAACCGGCAGCTTTTTACCATCCGGCTGCCGCGTACAGCGTTGCATCAGATAGAGCAGAGCCTGTTCAAGGTCGTCTCGCAGGGGCTGAAGATCGCGTATTTGCGCCTGTTCGAGAAACGCATCGCTGACATCGACAGAATCCACCCCGGCATCCAGGCGCTTCTGCGCCTGTGCAAAAACCCGGTTGCTGAGACCGTGCGCCGTAAGATCGACCCCGGCGACGATGTACCGGTCAGCAAAATAACCAGCGATCTGCGCATAACGGCCAATGTATTCATTCATGCCATGAACGATCAGGATACACGCTTCGGCAGGGCGGCCTTCCTCCGGCAGCTTGATTTACAGATGCCTGCTGCGTTCCTTGCCGAAGTTCAAAACAATCTCTTCGCCCCACAGAGGATAGGGTTTTCTGACGCTTCGCGGTTGTGAGCAGCCAGCAAGGAACATCAGCAGCAGCAGGGACGATGATAAACGACTGAGGAATGGCGCCATGCGATCAAGTGTGGACATTGTCGATGTTTTGATTGGAGATTAGTATTTCCTGATTACGTATGACCCTCAGTTTATCTGAAATCCTATAATTCTTGTCATCCCGACGACAGCGCAGCACCTGTTTTGAACTGCCTTATTGAGAGGTTGAATCCGCCTTGTTTTCCAAATCCAGGTAAAACAAGTGTTCCTCTAAAAGGAAAATAGGTGCTGTACAAGGAGGGATCTTGAGCGTTGCTACATTGCCATGACGCCCAGGATTTCTCCTGCCGTCGAAATGACACTTTGTTGGTCTTCCCGATAGTAGTGCAACACCTGTTTTGTATCGATAAGTAGTGGATGACAGTGATGACTCGACATTGATTGACCGCTGTTTTTCACTTTGGGAAATAGCTGAAGCTTGTGGGTAATCAGAATCTGAAAAGGAGGAGTGTCCCCTGAGTATTGAACCCGGTTCTCATGTTTCTGGCTATACGCATTTATTGCGAGGGAAGCTTGCATTTATGGCTAAACAAGCGTATATGGATAATCTTGACGTTAATCGCGTTGATACAATAGCTCGCTAACTAGTTTCCGTCTATTAATGACGGGAACGAACGCAGCACCTGTTTTTGTTATGGCACTTAATGTCTTTTGCAGGTATTGTTTAATTGGCGGATTCAACCCGCCATTGCACAGTCATGGAAAACAGGTGCTGCACTAATCCGGCACAGGGAGGTGCCGGCATAATCAATGGCCACAAGTCATTGATTATGAAGAAAACAGCCAATCGTATTTGCTGTTTTATTGCTATAAACATCCCATGGATGGGTGTTTATAGATGCTAACTATTATAATCAACTGGAAACAGAGGTGAACAAAATGATGAGATTGTTTAAAGTGACTGTTGTCGTATTGGGAATGTTGCTGTTGAGCGGCTGTGGGGATCAGGTCTGGTGCGGGGAAAACGGATGTGAAGGGCAAAAAGGCGGCAATATCACTGCTGTCGGTGTTTCCTCGCTGCAATGAACCTCCCCCAATACCCCGATTCTGCATAGATTCCCTGGACCGTGGCCTACGGCCGCGGTGCTTAATCTGCTGAATCAATAGAAAATTTCAGGGGCGGGTACAGATTGATCGTTGATTTGTACCTGACCCTGGCATTTGCTTGTTATGTGCATGCCTGCCCGTAAAACCAAATCCCCGTTTTGTGAGGGAATCATCATGATTTCACACAGGCTGGAGAAGGGGGAAGACTGCAGCAAATCCTGCGCCGTGTTCAGGGTGACTTCGAAGGCGTCCGCCGCTCAATGTATCTCGACAGCGCCAACCTGGCAACCGTCGGAATCGGCTTCTTGACTGATCCTTTTTCAGAGGTACTGGCGCCAGGACTTAGCAATGGGTCGCGGCTAGGTGGCAGCGCACCGGTAACTTCTGCAGAGCTGCGTGAGAGCGTTTCCGGTTTGCAGCACAGATGCAATGCATGCTGATTGGCGCCTGGCTTTTTACAGGCATGGCGCAATGGCTGAGGGTTGCTGGTTGATCCGGAAAGCGTTTGCAACGACGTATTTTAAGATGGATAATTGCGCGTGACTTCAGGAGAAACAGACAATGAACAGTTCCCAGCTTACAGCCAATGACAGACTGTTTTTGCAAAACGCAGTGGAGGCGGCGATTCGCATCGGGTTGATTGCAATACTGGTTATCTGGTGTTATGCCATCGTCAAACCCTTCATCGTACCGATAGTGTGGGGCATCATCATTGCCGTCGCCACCTATCCACTGTATCAGGGACTGAATAATATCCTGAACGGGCGCAAGGGCCTGGCGGCTTTTCTCATCACCCTGGCTTTTCTGATCCTTCTGATCATTCCCAGCGTGATGCTCGCGGCGACGCTGTTCGACAGCGTGCAATTCCTGGCCAGGGGCTTCAGTACCGGTTCCCTGACCGTGCCGCCGCCCCCGGAAAGCGTCGCCGGCTGGCCGATTGTCGGAGAGCCGCTGACAGAATTCTGGAGCCTCGCATCGGAAAACCTGGAAGACGCCCTGCATGAGGTTGCTCCACATCTCAAGGTCGTGGTCAGCTGGCTGTTGACGACCGTCGGTGGAACCGGCCTGGGTATGCTGCAGTTTATCGTGGCGGTGATCATCTCCGGTGTGCTGCTGGCGCAGTCCGACACCGGCAAGCAGTTCGCAAGGGCGATCATGACGCGTTTCGCCGGCGAGCGTGGCGAGCAGTATACGGAACTCTCGGAGGCGACGGTGCGCAGCGTCGCACTGGGCATCCTGGGGGTTGCCGCCATCCAGGCAGTTTTCGCCGGCCTGGGATTCATCGTTGCCGGTGTTCCCGCTGCCGGCCTGTGGGCATTGTTGTGTCTGCTGTTGTCGGTGATTCAGATCGGCATTGTTCCGATCGTCCTTCCGATCATCCTCTATTTGTTCCATACTGCCGACACCTTTACCGCCGTTGCATTTTTGATCTGGAGCATCCCGGTCGGCCTGCTGGACAATGTTCTCAAGCCCATACTTTTGAGCCGCGGCGTGGCAACGCCGATGGTGGTGATCTTTATGGGGGCGATCGGTGGGTTTATCGCCTCCGGCATCGTCGGACTGTTCATCGGCGCAGTGATCCTTTCCCTCGGCTACGAGTTGTTCATGGAATGGCTGCAAAGTGGATTACAGACAGTTCCAGAAAAGGATTCCTGAGTACGTATGACGCTCAGTTTTGCTGAAACCCTGTAATTCTTGTCATCCCGACGCCAGTGCAGCACCTGTACTGCTATTGATGGCCAGAGTTTACTGGACTGAACAATACAAACAAAATGGCGGTTTTTCTATCCGCCCATTGCAAGCAGGTGCTGCACTGGCGTGGAAATGACACTTTATTGGTCTTACCGACATTAATGCAACACCTGATTTATATTGTTGAGCAGTAACTACTCACGCATAGTAAAAGAAGCCCCTATGGGTGGTCTGTGGAGGAAGTGTCTTTGGCAGGGATGCCAAAGTCAAGCCTACAGGGATGTATTCACGGCGTCTTCCGGAACAGACTACCCATAAGGGCCC
>JANEMG010000078.1 GCA_024511045.1 Gammaproteobacteria bacterium
CAGCAAAGACAGACTATTGGTTTATTTCAAGAATGGCCGCCGCTTCAACTTTCAAACTTGGAAATCGAATTTTCCACTACGCTCAATACTGACACGCAGCAAATTTGCACAACGCATCTGACGCGGCTTTTCTGTTCATCGATGAATCATCCCGGGAGTGACCCGCAGTGAAAAATTTAGATTATGCCTCTCGGAAAGAGATTTTTGGCTGGGCGATGTACGATTTCGCCAATTCCGGGTTCACGACCGTGGTGCTCACCGCCATTTTCAACACCTATTACGTCAATGTCATCGCCGGCCATCTGAGCAACGGCGAAGCGACCCTCTTCTGGACGCTGGTGATCGGCTTCGCCAACGGTCTGGTCCTGCTCACGGCGCCCATCGTCGGCGCCATAGCCGATTACAGTGCCGCGAAAAAACGCTTCCTGGCCGTGACCACGGTTGGCTGCGTCGTTTTTACCGCACTGCTGGCACTGCTGGGTCCCAGGGACGTCATCCTGGCCGGCGTGTTCGTGGTGATGGCCAGCATGATGTTCTACAGCGGCGAAAACCTGATTGCGGCTTTTTTACCGGAAATCAGCCCGCCGGAGAAAATGGGCCGCATTTCCGCGTTCGGCTGGACGCTGGGTTACATTGGCGGACTGTTGATATTGGGCCTGTGTCTGGCCTACGTCAGCTATGCCGAAACCAGGCTGCAGACCGCACAGCAGTACGTCCCGGTAACCATGCTGATCGTCGCCGCCTGCTTCGGCCTGGCCAGCCTGCCAACCTTTCTCTGGGTCCGGGAGGCTGCCAAACCGCAGCACAGCGGCGCGCCCGTCAATTACCTGCGCATCGGCTATGCGCGGCTGCACAGCACCTGGCAGCATGCCCGGCACTACCGGGACCTGTTCCGCTCCCTGCTCTGCCTGATGATTTTCTACTGCGGCATCAACACCGTGGTCATTCTTGCCGCGGTGTATGCCAACGAAGTGATGGGGTTCAGCACCCAGGACGCCATCATGCTGATTCTGGTCGTCAACATCACCGCCGCCGTCGGCGCTTTCGTGTTCGGCTGGGTAGAGGACATTATCGGCTCACTGACCACCATCAAGCTGACCCTGTTGATCTGGGTGATTGCCATGATCATGGCCTACTTTACCGAACAGCGCGGCGGCTTCTGGATCGTCGCCAATCTGATCGGCCTGGCGCTGGGCTCCAGCCAGAGTGCCGGCAGGGCCATCGTCGGCCTGTTTTCCCCCGCCGCGCGCTCGGGTGAATTCTTTGGCCTGTGGGGCTTGGCGACAAAACTGTCGGCCATCATCGGCCCGATCAGCTACGGACTGATTACCCGGCTGTCCGATGGCGATCACCGCCTGGCATTGATCTCCACCTGCGTATTCTTCATCGCCGGCTTCCTGCTGTTGTTCACGGTCGACGAACAGCGCGGCCGGGCTGCGGCGGCGAAGGTTTTTGAATGAAAACCATGCACCTCCCGCTGCCGGCACATTCCCTGCTTGCCTTTACCTGATTACCCGCAAGCTCCAGCCTTTTCCCAAAGTGAAAAACAGCGGTCAAGCAATGTTGAGTAAAAAAGGTCATCCTATGCCAATCAATACAAAATTGGTACCGCACTGCTGTCGGCAAGACCAATAAAGCGTCATTTCGACGCCAGGAGAAATCCTGGGCGCCAAGGTGATGCCCAAGCCGTCAAGATCCCTCCTTGTACAGCACCTGTTTTCCTTTTAGAGGAGCGCTTGTTCTATATGCAATTCAAAATTGGTGCTGCGCTGGCGTCGGGATGACAAGAATTACAGGGTTTCAGGTCATACGTCATCAGGCACCCTTATGCTTTGCAAAGGACCCGCATCATCTCGACTATTCCGCACCGGCAAGCCACCCGCGCATGAAATTATCCACCAGCAGCTGGACGCTGTGCTGCGTCTCCTGAATCGCTGCGGCATCGCTTTTATCGTGCAATGACAGCTTGCAGATACCGTGAATGCCCCCCCACAGGGCCCGAGCGGCGCGGCTGTTCTCCCGCCTTGGCCTGCTCGGCGCAATATCCGGGAATGCTTTTTCAAACCGGGCAAAAATACCCTCCTCCCGCTGCCGGTACCATTCCGGAAGGGCTGCACCTCCAGGCAGACGAGGGGTGAAAAGCATGCTCCAGCGGTTATACCGGCGCCCGGCAAAATCGACATAGACTGCCGCCAGTTCCCGGACACCCTGTTTGCCTGTTTGCGGCAGGGCAATCGCCTCGTCCAGGAGATCCCCGAGCTCCCGCAACGTTTCATCCCTGACATGCAGGATCAGATCATCCATGTTCGCGTACACCATATAGATACTGGCCACGGTATAGCCAATCTCCCGGGCGATTCTTCTCGCCTTCAATGCGGCACACCCCTCTTCATCGACGAGGCTTTGCGCCGCCCGCAGCAGCATGCCCCTGATTTCTTCCTGACTGTGTTCACTGCGCCTTGCCATAGCCTTGATAACCTTGAATCACCGGAGTAATGAAAAAACAGGAGACCCATCTTATCCTATCCACTCAGTATTGGGGAATGACTGGTTTGTTCGCCGCCAGTTCCGGCATCAGGAGACTCCAGCCCCCTCGCTAAGAGGGCAAGCAGTTGAAAATACGGACAATCGATCTTAATAACCGACAGATAGCATTATGGAAAAGCAGTCATTTGGTATAAAATGGAGCATCTATCTACACCCTGCTCGACGCTAAATCCATTCACAATTCATCGAGATCCATGCAGCAGCCACTTTCCAGCCGCCATCTCCCCCCTGGTGAAGGGCATACCATCGACCTGCAGAACCTGGATTCCATCCTGCCGACGCTGCTCGATCTGCAGCAGCGCCATGGAGACCACTTCAAGGCCAGGTTTTCCGGACAGGATTCCTGGCTCTATGTCCTCAGCCATCCGGACATGGCCAGACACGTGCTGGCCAGAAACTACAGGAACTACCGCAAGGGGGTCGGCATCGACCTGGTCAATGTGCTGCTGGGCCGTGGCATCATGGTCAGCGAAGGCGATCTGTGGAAGCGCCAGCGGAAAATGCTGCAGCCGATGTTCAACCGGGACAACCTGCACCGACTGACGCCCTTGATGACTGACTGCACCGCGCAGTTCATCAAAAGACTTCAGGCCGACATCGCCAACGACGAACCGGTCAATATCACCGAAGCCACCGGCCATGCCGCGCTGAACTTCATTCTTTATGCGCTGTTCAGTGAAGACCTGACCCGGCTCATCGACGAGACCGGCAGCAACCCGTTCCTGATGGTGACCGACGAGTCGGCCCGTGACCTGCTATTTGCCCGACGCTTCCGGGGACTCAGCAAGCTCATTCTGGAGATGATCGAGCGGCGCAAGAAAGAAAACCGCCGTCCCTTCGATATCCTGTCGATGATCATGGATGCCAGTGAAAAAAGCACAGGCGAACCCATGCCGCAAAAACAGCAGCTGGACGAGACCCTGACGCTGATCATCGCCGGCCATGAAACCACCGCCAGCGCCCTCAACTGGACCTGGTACCTGATCGCGCAACACCCGGAAATCGAACAGCGCCTGCTGGCAGAGGCGCGGCAGGTCCTCGACGGCAGAGCACCGTCGCCTGCCGACATTGCCAGCCTGACCTATACCCGGCAGGTGCTGGAAGAAGCGATGCGTCTCTACCCGCCAGGCTGGCTGCTGACCCGCCGCGCCATCGACGAAGATGAAATCTGCGGGATTTACACCCCGGCCGGGACCGACATCTTCATCCCTCCCTATCTGGTGCACCGTCATCCGGAATTCTGGGAAAACCCGGAACAGTTCGATCCGGACCGCTTCGCGCCGGAGCACAAGGCCAGACTGCCGCAAGGCGCCTACCTGGCTTTTTCCATCGGCCCGCGCAACTGCATCGGTGAAGGCATGGCCCTCTACGAGATGATCATCCATATCAGCATGACCATACAGAGCATCCACCTGCAGCTGCTTCCCGATCAGCACATCGAGCTGCAGGCCTTGGTGAACCTGCGCTCCAGACATGATCTCTACATGCAGGCAACCAGCAAACAATGAGTACAACCAAATTCCCCGCCACTCTGACCGAGACCCTGCTGCACAGCAGCGCCGGCGACCGATCCGTCACTTTCATCAACGGCAGAACGGAACAGCACAGCGTTCGTTACAGCGACCTGCGGCAGCGCGCCCTCGGATTGCTGCACAGCTTGCAGTCCGCCGGCCTGCAGCAGGGCAGCGAACTGATCATCCTGAGCAATGACAACGAACAATTCATTATCGCCTTCTGGGCCGCGCTGCTGGGCGGCATCATTCCGGTCCCGCTGACCGCCACCGGGAACAATTCCGCACGGCAAAAGGTCCTCTCGGTGTTCCGGAAACTGGACAACCCGTACCTCTGGACATCCGCCGAGACGCTGGACCGGCTTTGTCAGCATGCCGAGGACAATGATCAGAGCCACCTCGGCCCACTGCTGCGGAGCAAAGCCCTGCTCATCGGGCAGATCAGCCCTGGCCGGCAGCTTGGCGCCCCTGCAGAGGTGAAACCCGACGATATCACCTTCATTCAGTTTTCCTCGGGGTCGACCGGCACACCCAAAGGGGTGATCCTCACCCACAGGAACCTGCTGAGCAATATACGCTCCATCATTGCCGGCGCCGAACTGACCCGCAGCGATGTCACCCTGAGCTGGATGCCTTTGACGCACGACATGGGCATCATCGGTTTCCACCTGGTGCCGCTGGTGCTCGATATCGACGCCTGTCTGATGCCGTCGGAACTGTTTGTCCGGCGTCCCATGCTGTGGCTGGAAAAGGTCAGCGAAACCCAAGCCACCGCCACGTCATCTCCCAATTTCGGCTACCAGCATCTGTTGAAATATTTTCCCGAGGAACCGCAGGACACTCTCGACCTGTCCTCCCTGAGGCTCATTTTCAATGGCGCGGAACCCATTTCCGCAGCGATCTGCCGGCGCTTCAATGCAACGCTCAAGCCTTGGCATCTGCCGGAAAATGCCATTTTCCCGGTCTACGGGCTCGCCGAGGCTTCCCTGGCCGCGGCATTCACCAGGCCCGGCGCGCCGCTGTCGACGGTATTCGTGCGCCGCCATTCCCTGCATATCGGCCAGGAAGTCATGGCTTTGCCTGATGCCGCCGCCGATACCGTGGAAATGGTGCATCTCGGCCAGCCGGTGCCGGACACCGAAATCCGTATCGTCGATGCGCGGGGCATCCCCTTGCCGGACAATCATCTTGGACATGTACACATTCGCGGCGACAATGTCACAGCCGGTTATTACCACGACCCGGATCTCACCGCGGAAACCATCACGCCCGACCATTGGCTGAAAACCGGCGACCTGGGCTTCATCAACCAGGGGCAGCTGGTCATCAGCGGCAGACACAAGGAACTGATCATCATCAATGGCCAGAACTATCATCCCCACGATCTCGACCTGCTGTGCAGCGCACTGCCCGATATCGGCCCTGGCAAAGCCGTCGCCTGCGCCGTATCCGGCGATGCCGGCGAACAACTGGCGGTGTTCGTCATGTACCGGGGAAGCCTGCAGGACTTCCTGCCGGTGGTGGGGGAAATCAGGAAAACGCTGGCGCAGAATGCCGGCATCGATGCCGCCCATGTCATCCCGGTCAGTTCTTTTCCAAAAACCACCAGCGGCAAGGTGCAGCGCTACGTCCTGGCGGAGCAGTATGCCCAGGGGGAATATGCTGAAATTCTGCAGCAGCTGGAGGAACTGACCCGCCCCGCCGCAGAGGAACAGCACGCCGGATCGAATACCGAACAACTGCTGCAGGATATCTGCCATGCCGTGCTCGACAACCGCGATATTGGCCTGCACGATGACCTGTTCGAACTGGGCGCCAGTTCGCTGGAACTGACCCAGATACACGAAAGAATCGAACAGCAGTTCCCCGGACGGGTGGAATTGACCGATCTTTTCGAATACCCGACCATCGCCGAACTGGCCGCTTTTCTGGACCAACAGCAGCAGTCCTGAAAGAACCGCACCCAGTCAGGCCAGATTCCTCCCCCACCTGTTCGAGCAACTCTTCGATGAATGTTGATTTGAAACGATTTTCCAGGCCCTTGAAGGACAGGCTGGCGCCTGCAGTCCTGACCCAGTTTGCACGCCTGTTGTCGGGCACCTGCAAAATCGTCAGCGTCGCTGGCGAAGAACATGTCCGTCGGCTGATACAGCAGGACAGCCCTTTCCTGCCCTGCTACTGGCACCAGCAAATGGTGTTTGGCGCCAGCTATCTGCTCGGCCTGCAGCGCCGGGGCCTGAAACTCGGCTTCCTGGCCAGCCCCTCCCGGGACGGGGAAATTGCCACGACTGTATTCAACAATCTGGGCGCCCGCGTGATCCGCGGCTCATCGAGCAGGAGCGGCGCCAAGGCCCTGCGCGATGTCTACCTGGCATTGAAAAAAGAGCATCTGTGCGTCGCCACGACTTCCGACGGACCGCGCGGTCCGGCCTTTGAATTCAAGCTGGGCTGGCTGACGCTGGCGCAAATGACCGGCGCTCCCATCCTGCCCATGGCCAACGCGGCGGACCGCCGCTGGCGCATCAACAGCTGGGACAAGCTTTTCATCCCCAAGCCCTTCGCGAATATCGCCATCGCCATCGGCGAACCCGTCCATGTCGACAAAAACCTCACTCCTGAACAGTTGTCCGGGCTGCAGGAACAACTGACCCGGCAGCTGAATGAACTGTCTGCCGCGGCTGCGGCGGTTTGTTCCGGACCGGAAACCAAAAACTGACATTTTCCTGGTACGCAGTCACGCCTTCTGGGCGTGCAAATACTCCCTGGAAAGCTGAACGATGACCGGACTCAGCGCCAGCAGGGCGATCAGGTTCGGAATCGCCATCAAACCGTTCATGACATCGGCCGCCAGCCAGATCAGAGCCAGCTTGCCCATTGCACCAAAGGGAATGGCCAGCAGCCAGAGAATGCGATAGGGCAGAATAACCCGGATGCCAAAAAGAAATTCCGCACAGCGTTCGCCATAGTAGCTCCAGCCCAGAATGGTCGTGAAGGCAAACACGATCAGGCCAAAGGTGACGATATAGCCGCCCCAGCCCGGCAAGGCGGTATTGAACGCCAGCGTGGACAGTGCGGCGCCGGTTTCACCGCTCTGCCAGGCTCCGGTCAGGACGATGACCAATGCCGTCATGGTACAGATCATCAGCGTATCGATGAAGGTCCCGAGCATGGCGATGATGCCCTGCTCGACCGGTCCTTCGGTTCGCGCCGCAGCATCGGCGATGGGTGCGCTGCCGAGCCCGGCTTCGTTGGAAAAGATACCGCGCGCCACGCCGAAGCGAATGGCGGCCCAGACTGCGGCCCCGGCGAATCCCCCCGAAACCGCGGTCCCGGTGAAAGCATTCGTGACGATCAACTGCAGCGCCTCCGGCAGCTGCCGATAATGCACGCCGATCACCCAAAGCGAACCGCCGACATAGGCCGTCGCCATGACCGGCACCAGGCTGGCGGCGACTTCCGCGATCCTGCCGATGCCGCCCAGAATGACCACCGCCGCAAACAACGTGTCAGCACGCCGGTCAGCCATTCCGGCATGTGCAATGTCATTCTTGCCGCTTCCGCCACCGAATTGGCCTGCACCAGATTGCCGATGCCGAAGGCCGCGAACATGCCGAACAGGGCGAACAGCCAGCCCAGCCAGATCCAGCGCCTGCCCAGGCCGTTCCTGATGTAGTACATGGGCCCACCGACATGCTTGCCGCGGGCGTCTATTTCCCGGTAGCGGACCGCCAGCACCGCTTCGGCGTATTTTGTCGCCATGCCCAGCAATGCCGTCAGCCACATCCAGAAAACCGCTCCAGGCCCGCCCAGCGCGATGGCCGTGGCCACGCCGGCGATGTTGCCGGTGCCGATGGTGGCGGAAAGCGCCGTCATCAGCGCCTGGAATGGCGTGATATCCCCTTCGCGACTGGATCTGCGTCCCCGCCACAGGGCCAGGAAGGCGCGGAATGTCTGCCGCCAGGGCAGCGCCCGCAAGACGATGGTCAGAAACAGCCCCACGCCGGGCAGCAAAAACAGCATGACCTGCCCCCATACGATGCTGCTGCCCTGCTTCAGGATTTCCTCAACGGCCGGCATTACCGCAGCTTGTGGATTTCATCGGCATTTTCGAAATCCACGCCGACGCTGACGATAAAGCTGGTGGCCTCCTCAATGTCCATATCCGACTTGATGACCCTGGATTCATGGACGATGATCGTGAATCCGGAAGTTGGATTCGGGGAAGTCGGCACGAACAGCACATACATGTCGTCTTTTTTGTTGGTCACATAAGCCGGCACCCAGAGGCCTTCCTTCGGGTATTCGATATACACCACATCGCGGGGTTCCTTGGTTTCGTGTCCGGAAATCAGGTTGACCACTTTTTTGGTGACCCGGTAGATGGTGTTCAAAAAAGGGATGCGTTCGATCAGACTGTCCAGTCCATTGATGATCATCGAGCGGCCCATGCTGACCCGGTAACCGATATAGGCGAACAGCGCAAAACTGACGATAAACAATATGCTGGTGACAAGATAACTGGCCGCATAGCCGTAAACCATCTGAATGAAACCGGCGATGACCTGCTCGACGAAAATCAGTATCTGCAGAATCACCACGATGGGAATAAAAGCCAGGATGCCGATCAGAAAATATTTGATCAGGTTGCGAATTGTCAAACTCATTTCAGTTCACCTCAAGTTGCCGTTAATCTTGTTATACCGTTGGCAAATCATAATTTAGCAAAACAGTAGCACCAGAAAATGCCGTAAGCATTTGTTAATATGTGATATGTTTCTATTAGCCGGCTGTTTCTGGCTGCTAAATTTTCAAGTGC
>JANEMG010000413.1 GCA_024511045.1 Gammaproteobacteria bacterium
ATTAGACAGTAAAATCAGGCTTCATTCATCAATAACCTATTGTTTTTCAAGCGAAAGAAACAAAATAAACAAGAATATTACCAAGCACTAATTTATCCGCCATATTAGTCGGCTCTAATACTCATTGCTCCAAAAAATTGGGAAACTTCAGTCAACATGATTCGCGCCGGCGAGGCGGGGGGCAGCCTGGAAGAGGTGCTGGGCAGGCTGATCGATTATCTGGAAAGCTCCCTGGAATTACGCAGCACTGTTTTGACGGCATTGATCTACCCCGTTATTCTGGTGACCATGTCGATAATGTCGATATTATTGCTGCTGACATTCGTCGTTCCCCAGTTCATGCAAATGTTCGAGAGCGCAGGCAAGGAATTGCCGCTGCCGACGCAGATCGTCGTCGGCGCGGCGGAGTGGCTGCAGAACTACTGGTGGCTGCTGCTGGTGATCTTTATTCTATCCGTGTATCTGATGAAATTTTTGACCGCAAGCCCGGTCAGGAAGCGCGCCCTGGATCAATACATACTCAGGCTGCCGCTGGCGGGGGAAATCGTCAGGCAGCTGGAGACGGCCAACCTGTGTCGTACGCTGGGAACTTTATTGGTCAATGGGGTCTCTTTGTTGGCAGCTTTAATCATCGCTAAAGGTACGGTTGGTAATCTGTGTCTGGTTGAAATTCTGGATGAGGCGGAAATAAATCTCAGAAATGGCAAGGGGTTGTCGAAGGCATTGGTCGATTCGGGGCAGTTTCCCAAACTGGCGGTACAGATGATCCGTATGGGAGAGGAATCGGGGAAGCTGGAGGAAATGTTGCTGAAAGTCTCGGAAACCTTCGACAAGGAACTGAGGATTACCATTCAAAGGATGCTGGCGCTGATGGATCCGATTCTGATTCTCGGCCTGGGCGTGGTCATTGCCGGGATCATCATATCCATATTGATGGCTATCCTGAGTGTCAATGATCTGGCCTTTTGATCCGGCCGGCTGCTGTTAGCGCACTACGCGCAGAAAAAATTCGGCTTGTAAATTATTCCCCGGCCGTGATTCGGGCAACTGGAGAGGAAAATCAATGACTGATCATTGCTCCCTGGCCAGGGGTTTATTACAGGATCACGGTGAAGGCGGACAGGCTGTGATCGAGGACGGACTCCGACTGCAAACGTAAATTCAACGAGAGGTGAAAGATGTATCTGAAAAAAGTCGAGCGTAACAACAACAGGGGTTTTACCCTGATCGAGCTGCTGGTGGTATTGTCCATCATCGGTTTGCTGGCCGGGCTGGTTGGTCCTCAGGTCATGAAACATCTGGGGGGGTCCAAGACCAAAGCCGCCAAGGTGCAGATTCAGGATCTGGCCGCGGCGCTGGATATGTACAAGCTCGATGTCGGGACCTACCCGTCCACAAGCGAAGGGCTGGCGGCGCTGGTGGAAAATCCGGGCCAGGTCAAGGGCTGGAATGGACCCTATCTGCGCAAAAACATCATACCCAAAGACCCCTGGAACAGAGAGTACGTGTACCGGTTTCCCGGCGAGCATGGTGATTTCGATATCTATTCGCTGGGCGCCGATGGCACCGAAGGCGGTGAAGGGGAAAATGAAGACCAGGGCAGCTGGCAATGATGGTTCTGGAAATTGTCTCGCCACGCAGTTGAGGCAAAGCGCTTGACGCCTTCTGCCACGGCAACCCGGACAGGTGGCAATGCCATTGCCCGGGGAAAAGGATTTTCCCTGATGGAGATACTGATCGTGCTGGTCATTGCCGTCATTGTCATGGCTGTTGTCGCGCCGCGATTTTCATCGCGAACCTCATCGGCAAGGTTCGCCGGTATCAGCAAGGAAATCGCATCGGGGCTGCGTTTTGCCCGGATGAAGGCGGTAACGGATCAGAAACCGTCCGAGTTTATCGTCAATCTGGAGCAGCGCCATTATCAAATCAGCGGCATCGAAAAAACCTATTCCATACCGGAAGACCTCGAGATTTCTGTGTATACGGCCGCTTCACAGGTGGTCGGCGAAGAGCAGGGCAGTATTGTGTTTTTTCCCGACGGCTCCTCGTCAGGCGGCAGGATCGACTTGTCCGGTAATGGCCGGAAGCGTGCCATCGATGTCAACGGGCTTACCGGCCTGGTGGAAATAATTGAAGATGACGCAGAAGATTGACAGAAAATTCCAGCAAGGTTTTTCCCTGCTGGAAATTCTGTTCGCTTTTTCCATCTTATCTATAATGTTGGGTATATTGAGCCATATGCAAAACTAAAAATTGATTTTGGCTGGTTGAATGCTGCGCACCCTGTGGATGCGAATGATTCTCAATAATTACGTATTTCTATGGTGGATCCATTCTCCCGTCCAAT
>JANEMG010000414.1 GCA_024511045.1 Gammaproteobacteria bacterium
CCAGGTCCAGGTTGAAGGAGTAATGATCCATGATGAACTGCTTGGTGCGATGAATTTTCCGGTAGCTGTTCATGGACGGCATTTTTTCGAACCAGGGATGCTCGCGCCATTTCCAGATCGTCGGCGACAGGATGTTGGCCAGCACCAGGGCATACATCAGTTCCGGGAAAATGAACATCTCCATATCGGAGAGCGTTGCCGCCGATGAATATTTCTCCAGGGAGCGGGGGTCAGCAGTGTCGTACATGGAAAATTACCGGATAAACAGCGGCAGGAAGAGAGGCACGACCAAGGCTCACCAGACAATGCCCCTGCCGCAGCATGCCGGTTGGCGCCGGGGTACGAAGCCCGATATTGTCGACATCACGGCCTGTCGGGCTTGGCAAACGCATGCCAACCGTCACGCACCTTTACGCGGATGCCGTCAAGGGGGTTGTTATTGCGGGTGGATAGTCTGCTCCGCGGACATGATGGTGTTGGCGATGAGCATGGTGATGGTCATCGGACCGACGCCGCCAGGAACCGGTGTGATGTGGCCGGCGACTTCCCTGACCCCCTCGAAATCGACGTCGCCCACTAGCTTGCCGCTCTCCAGACGGTTGATGCCCACATCGATGACGGCAGCGCCGGGTTTGACCATGTCGGCGGTTATCAGATTCACCTTGCCGGTGGCGACCACCAGGATATCCGCCAGAGAGGTGAACTGCTTCAGATCCCGGGTCTTGGAGGTGCAGATGCTGACCGTGGCGTTTTTCTGCAGCAGCATCAGTGCCATGGGTTTGCCGACGATATTGCTGCGTCCGACGATGACCGCATTCTGGCCCTCGATGGGGATATTGGAATATTCCAGCAGACATTGCACGCCGTAGGGTGTGCAGGGCGGGAAAACGGTATTGCCGGCAATCAGGCCGCCGAGGTTGTACAGATGGAAGCCGTCGACGTCTTTTTTCGCGGAAATGGTTTCCAGAACCTTGTTGACATTGATATGATCGGGCAGCGGCAGCTGCACGAGAATGCCGTGCAGAGAGGGATTCTGATTGAGGTCTTCGATTTTCGCCAGGAGCATTTCCTCGCTGATATCGCCGGGCAGATCATGCAGTTCGGAATACAGTCCCACTTCGTGGCAGGCCTTGATCTTGTTTTGCACATAGACACGGGATGCCGGGTTGTCGCCGACGATGATCACCGCCAGACCTGGCAGTATGCCCTGTTCTTTCAGCTGGTCTGCCCGCCGCTTCCATTGTTTCCTGACTTCGATGGCAATGGCCTTGCCATCAATAATCTGCGCACTCATTTTGACTCCGGTTGTTGCTGTGGTAAAAGGACTATTGTAGCAAAGAATAGTGCGGCGATTGATGACAAACGCCAGGGAATCCGTGTCGGTCAAGGCCGGTCCGTTGCCGCTGTCATGGCGATTTGTCTTCCGCCGCGGCCAGGAAAAAAAGATTACCGTCAGCAGGCACAACCTTTATGATAGAGACCGAAACCAGCGGCAATTACCAGACAGGGAGCAGGCAGATGAACTGGACAGCATTTACCTTGCAGACGACAGGAATCTACCGGGCGGCATTGTTGTCGATGGCGGTTTTGCTGGTGTCCTGTACGCATCTGCATGACCCTTCCGATGCGGCATTGAGCAAGGACCTTGCCGAGGTTTTTGCCGATGCCGCGGTCAGGGATGACAGCCTCTTTTCGGCAATGCTGGAAAACCAGGAGGCCATGGAGAGCAGGGAGGAGATGCGTCTGGCCATGCTGGCCCGGGAAAGTGCAGATGCTTTTACAGCCCGGCTGCATACCAGGACCTGGCAGGCTGTCCTGACGGAACTCGCCGGCAAAAAACGCCAGCTGCAGGCGCAGCAGGACAATTATGCTATCAGAGAGGCTGAAATACGTAGACGGCTGCAGCAGCTGCCGGAATCAGAAAAGCTCGGTGGCAATGCATACAGGGAAGCCGTGCGGCTGCTCGCCAGATCTGCAAGGGCGCAAAACCTGTGGTTTGCCCGTCGGGAATTCTTTCGCCGCAGCATCAGGATCGTTGCGGACATCGCCGTAGCCCGGGTGGAACGTTCCGGTTTCGATGTCAGGCGCGCTTTCGAAAGAGCAAGGGAGGAGATCCTGCAGACCAGGATTGCGGTTGTCGATGACCGCGGCAGAACCGGCAGGGAAAAAGCCACGATTGCATCCATTCTGCAAAGAGATGGGCAACAATACCCGGCGGTCAGCGAAGTTCGTGCCGCAGAGATCTTTTCCCCGGAGGCGCCTCCCGGCATCAAGATCATCGTCCTGGGACTTGACACGTAGGAAGCAGTGCTGTCTTTCGGACTTTATTAAAAAAATCCTCCTGT
>JANEMG010000415.1 GCA_024511045.1 Gammaproteobacteria bacterium
CATCGGTCTGCTGATTCTTGCCGGACAGGCCGAGCAGATCAGACGCAAAGTCGAACAACGTACCGCGGCGCTGCATCTGGCCAACAGTAAATTGCAGGAAAGCGAAACGCAATTCCGGGAGCTGGTGCAGAGCCAGGCGGCGATCGTCTGGCGTGCCGATCCCGAGACCTGGCAATTCACCTTTGTCAGCGACGAAGCCGAGAGCATCCTCGGCTATCCCGCCCGGCAATGGCTGGATGAGCATGATTTCTGGGTCAAGCATATTTATCCCGGGGACAGGGACTGGGTGGTCGCATCCTGCAGGCGGCATATCCAGCAGCTGCAGAACCAGGAAATGCAATACCGGATGCTGGCCGCCGATGGCCGCGTGGTCTGGATCCGGGATGTGGTCAATCTGGTCGTCAAGGACAATCAGGTCAGGGAACTGGTCGGCTTCATCAACGATATTACCGATCAGAAAGCCGCCGAGGAACAGCTGCGCCTGGCGGCAACCACCTTTGAAAGTCTGCAGGGGATATTCATCACCGACAGGGACGGCACGATTCTCCGGGTCAACAAGGCGTTCACCGATATCA
Organism: Gammaproteobacteria bacterium; assembly: GCA_024511045.1. GTDB lineage: Bacteria > Pseudomonadota > Gammaproteobacteria > Methylococcales > Methylomonadaceae > JANEMG01. Next base: position 576 of record JANEMG010000415.1, read on the forward strand.
CCGGCTACAGCGCCGAGGAAGTGCTCGGCAAAAAGCCGGATTTCCTGAAGTCCAGCCGGGACAACCAGTCCCTCTACGAGAGTTTCTGGCAGCAGCTGCTGGGCATCGACCGCTTCGAAGGGGAAACCTGGAACCGGCGCAAGAATGGGGAAATCTGTCCGCTGTGGCAAACCGTTACCGCAGTCAAGGACGAACAGGGAAACATCACCCACTACGTATCGGTGTTTTCCGATATCACCGAAAAAAAACAGGCGGAAGACCGCATCCACAGTCTGGCCTTCTACGATCCCCTGACCGGCCTGCCCAACAGGCGCCTGCTGCTGGACCGGCTGGAAAAGGAGATCGCCATTGCCAGGCGGCACAGAAAATACGGGGCCATTCTCTTCCTGGACCTGGACAATTTCAAGGTCCTGAACGATTCCCTGGGACATCAGATAGGTGATGAGCTGCTGATCCAGGTCGCCTCCGTCTGGAGGTGGTGCTGCGTCAGGAAGACACGCCCGCCCGTCTGGGCGGTGACGAATTCGTCATTCTGGTGCGCGGCGACGCGGACAATACCACGGCCGCCTCGGACAATGCCCTGATCATCGCCGAGAAGTTGCAGAAAGCCATCAACGAACCCTACATCCTGCAGGATACGGAACATTTTTTCACCTGCAGCATCGGCATTACCCTGTTTCCGGAAGATGGCGAGACACCGGCCGATCTGCTGCAGCAGGCGGACACGGCGATGTATCGCTCCAAATACCGGGGCAAAAACAGCATCAGCTTTTTCCATCGCAGCATGCAGGAAGCGGCCGATGCCCGTCTGTTCCTGGAAAATGAATTGCGCAACGCCTTTGCCCGCAACCAGCTGCTGCTGCATTACCAGCCGCAGGTCGATGAGCACGGCAGAATAGTCAGCGCCGAGGCTTTGCTGCGCTGGAACCATCCGCAAAAAGGGGTTGTTGCAACGACGGAGTTCATCGATATTGCCGAAGACACCTGGCAGATCATACCCATTGGTCTCTGGGCGCTGCGCGAGGCCTGTGCGCAGAAGCAGCGCTGGGCGGCTGCCGGCGTGGATCTCGAGCATGTTGCGGTGAACATCGGTTTACGGCAATTCCGCCACAGAGATTTCGTGCGCCAGATCCAGCAGGTCATCGAAGAAAACCGAATGATGCCCGGCGAATTGCTGATCGAACTGACCGAGGCGGTGGTCAGTGACAATATCGACGAAACGGTCTGAAATATGCAGGATCTGCAGACCCTGGGCGTCGGTCTGGCAATCGATGATTTCGGCACCGGCTATTCGTCATTGATCCATCTCAAACAGCTGCCTCTGGATCAGCTGAAAATCGATCAGAGCTTCGTTCGGGATATCGGCAGCGATGCCAATGACCGGATCATCGTGGAAACCATTATCGACATGGCCAGGAATCTGGGCCTGGAAGTCGTTGCAGAAGGGGTGGAAACACGGCAGCAGGCGGATTTCCTGTGTGCCAAGGGTTGCACCGTGCTGCAGGGTTATTATTTTTCCAAGCCCTGTGCGGCCGATGTCTTCGCCGAATTCTATCGGCAGTGGCAGCTTTCCAGTTGAGCAACCGCCTGCAGTGCTGCCGTTTTATTGTTCCTGATTACGTATGACTCTCAGCTTTGCTGAAACCCTGTAATTCTTGTCATCCCGACGACAGGAGGGATCTTGAGCATTGGCACACTACCATGGTGCCCAGGATTTCTCCTGTCGCCGAAATGACACTTTATTGGTTTTACCGACATCAATGCAACAC
>JANEMG010000079.1 GCA_024511045.1 Gammaproteobacteria bacterium
CGTCTATACAGACCCGAAAGTCACCGTGGATCTTCGTTCCGGGCTTGCCCCGTTGCGCGCGCCATGGATCGAGGAAAGAGACGACACCGAACTGCTGAGCGGACCCAGCTCCGATTATGGCCGCGCCAGGCTGGCCGACGCGGAACTGGACCAGCTGCGCTTCGGCCATATCCGCAAGCCGAGAAGGGCCAGGAGCGGCGCCAATGTCACGCAGATGCACTATGCCAGGAAAGGCATCATCACGCCGGAAATGGAATTCATCGCGATACGGGAAAACCAGAACATGCAGGAAATGCAGGATCTGGTCAGGAACCAGCATCCCGGGCATTCCTACGGCGCATCCATCCCCAAGGTCATGACCCCGGAATTCGTCCGGGACGAAGTGGCGAGAGGACGGGCCATCATACCGTGCAATATCAACCACCCGGAACTGGAACCGATGATCATCGGGCGCAATTTCCTGGTCAAGATCAACGGCAACCTGGGCAATTCGGCCGTGACTTCCTCCATCGAGGAGGAGGTGGAAAAAATGCTCTGGGGGATACGCTGGGGCGCGGATACCATCATGGATTTGTCTACCGGCAGGAACATTCACGAAACCCGCGAATGGATACTGCGCAACGCGCCGGTACCCATCGGCACGGTGCCCATCTACCAGGCCTTGGAGAAGGTCGATGGCAAGGCAGAGGAACTGACCTGGGAAATCTTCCGCGACACCCTGATCGAACAGGCGGAGCAGGGCGTGGACTATTTCACGATCCATGCCGGCGTGCGCCTGCATCACGTACCGTTGACCGCCAAACGCCTGACCGGCATCGTCTCGCGCGGCGGGTCGATCATGGCCAAATGGTGCCTCGCGCATCACACGGAGAGCTTCCTGTACACCAATTTCGAGGAAATCTGTGAAATCATGAAGGCCTATGACGTCTCCTTCTCCCTGGGCGACGGCCTGCGTCCCGGCTCCATTGCCGACGCCAACGACGAAGCGCAGTTCGGCGAACTGGAAACCCTGGGTGAACTGACCCAGATCGCCTGGAAGCACGATGTCCAGACCATGATCGAAGGCCCGGGCCATGTGCCGCTGCAGATGATCAAGGTCAACATGGAGAAGCAGCTGGAGGATTGCGATGAAGCGCCTTTCTATACCCTGGGTCCCCTGACCACCGACATCGCGCCCGGCTACGATCACATCACGTCGGCCATCGGCGCCGCGAACATCGGCTGGTACGGCTGCGCAATGCTCTGCTATGTGACGCAGAAGGAACATCTGGGGCTGCCCAACAAGGAGGATGTCCGGGAAGGCATCGTCACCTACAAGATCGCCGCCCATGCCGCGGATCTGGCCAAGGGTCATCCCGGAGCGCAGGCACGCGACAACGCCATGTCCAAGGCGCGCTTCGAATTCCGCTGGGAGGACCAGTTCAATCTGGGCCTGGATCCGGAAAAGGCGCGTTCCTTCCACGATGAAACTCTGCCCAAGGAATCGGCGAAAGTGGCGCATTTCTGCTCCATGTGCGGACCGCATTTCTGTTCCATGAAAATCAGCCAGGACGTCCGCGACTACGCCGCGCAGAAAGAACTCGACGAACAGCAGGCGCTGAAAGTCGGCATGGATGAAAAATCCAGGCAGTTCCTGGAAGAGGGCGCGGATATCTACCACAAGGTCTGAGCCTGTTGCCGGAAAAGAACGGATGGGGCAAGAGTGCCCCATCGTGCCGGACAACTGTTCTCTGGAGGCGGGGCTTCAGTCCCGCAAACCGAAGTGGATCAAAGTCTGGCTTGCCGACTGGCAAAGTGGTTTTATGGGACTGTCAGTCGGCTTCCCGCTGCCAGCGGCCGGATTTTCCCCCTGCCTTTTCCAGCAGCCGGACCGATTCTATGCACATGCCGCGGTCCACGGCCTTGCACATGTCGTAGATGGTCAGCAGTGCGACCTGGGTGGCGTTCAGCGCCTCCATTTCCACCCCGGTCTGGCCGTTGGTCTTGACCGTCGTCCGGCAATGGATCCGGTTGTGCTCGGCATCGATGCGGAAGCCGACGTCGACGTGGGTGATGGGGATGGGATGGCACAGCGGGATCAGCTCCGCGGTCTTCTTGCTGGCCATGATCCCGGCGATTCGGGCGATGCTCAAGACATCCCCTTTTTTGTGGCCGCCCTGCGCGATCAACTGCAGCGTCCCGGGCTGCATCGTGATGCAACCCTCGGTGACGGCGACGCGCTCGGTGACCGCCTTGCCGCCGACATCCACCATATGCGCTTCGCCGGCCTGATTGAAATGGCTTAATTTCGACATGTTTTTCCATTGCTTCGTGTAAACGGGTATTATCTGATTTTTTTCCATCCGCGTGAATGTCCATGGCTATCAAAGTACGTTATTTCGCCAGTCTCAGGGAAAGTGTCGGCCGCACCGGAGACAGCATCGATGCCGCACAGGTCATGACGGTACGGGACGTCTGGCAGGCGGCGAACCAGGATATGCCGCTTCCGGGCAATGTCCTGGCGGCCGTCAACATGGACTATGCGGAATTGGACGCCAGGGTCGAAGATGGCGATGAAGTGGCCTTTTTCCCGCCCGTTACCGGAGGCTGCCGATGACCGTCAAAATCTGCCCCGGCGACTTCGATCCCTTTCAGGAAATCCGGGATCATCAGCGGGCGAAGCCGGCGATGGCCGGAAAATACGGCGCCACCAGCATCTTCATCGGCACCATGCGGGATTTCAACGAAGAGCGCAGCGTCGATGGCATGACCCTGGAATACTATCCGGGCATGACCGAAAACCAGCTGGAAAAAATCATCCACGAGGCACAGCGGCAATGGCGGTTGCTCGACGTTCTGGTCGTGCACCGGGTCGGGGATATCGCCCCCAATACGCCGATCGTCCTGGCCGCCGTCTGGTCGGTGCACCGGGGCGACGCCTTCGATGCCTGCCGCGACATCATGGAGGCCTTGAAGAGCAGGGCGCCCTTCTGGAAAAAAGAGCTGCTGGCAGCGGAACAAGGCCAAAGCCGCTGGGTGGCGGGCAACAGCGATGGCTATTCGCGAAAATAACGGCTGCTGTTGTGTGCGGCGGCGCATCGTTGCCAAGCACCGCTGCTGGCATGCGGAATACTGGCAATGGCTGAAAAGGTGAAGAGGGGTATCGTGGTGCAGGGTGATTTGAGAAAAATGCGGGTGGAACTGGCCTCTCCGGTCAATTACCGACTGCCGCTGACGGACCAGTTGGTCGATCTGAATCCGCTGCTGGGTGAAACCGTCCGGTTGCACTACAGCGGTGAGATCCATTGCATACACTGCGGCAGGAAAACCAGCAAAAGCTTCAACCAGGGTTACTGCTATCCCTGCTTCACGACCCTGGCGCGCTGCGACATGTGCATCATGAAGCCGGAACTCTGTCACTACCACGAGGGCACCTGCCGTGAACCAAAGTGGGGGGAAGCCAACTGCTTCCAGCCGCATTACGTGTATCTGGCCAATTCCACCGGCATCAAGGTGGGCATCACCCGGGAATCGCAGATACCGACGCGCTGGATAGATCAGGGCGCGGTACAGGCCCTGCCCATCTGCAAGGTATCGTCGCGCTATCTTTCCGGCCTGCTGGAAGTCGCCATCGCCCGGCATGTCAGCGACAAGACCAGCTGGCAGCGCATGCTCAAGAACCAGGTGGAAAAGGTCGATCTGCGCGCCAGGCGGGATGAACTGCTGCAGACCTGCAGCGAGGAAATCGCGGCACTGACCGAGCGCTTCGGCAGCGAGGCAATCACCTGGCTGCCCGAAGCCGAACTGGTCGATATCGAGTACCCGGTGCAAAGTTATCCCAGCAAGGTGAAGTCCTTCAACTTCGACAAGACCCCGGAAGTGGCCGGCGTCTTGCAGGGCATCAAGGGCCAGTATCTGATTTTCGACAGCGGCGTGATCAACATCCGCAAATTTGCCGGCTACCAGGTGGAACTGGTGGTGTGATTTTGCTGATTTGCAAGTCCTGAATCCTTCCATGCTGAATGGAATGTAGACGAGGGCTATCAATAGGTGAATTTTGCCATGCGGATTGTACAGCCGGCCGAAACCAGGGAAAAGAGCGTCATCGGCGGACTGCTAGAACGCCACTCAACGGACTTTTGACTGCCATGCCGCCACGATTCAGGATATGCGTATATATCTGGGTGGTGCGCACATCGGTATGTCCCAGCTGATCCTGGACGGTGCGGATATCGGCGCCGCTCTCCAGAAGATGCGTCGCGAACGAATGGCGCAACGTGTGACAGCTGGCGGGTTTGTCGATCCCGGCCAAGCGCACCGCGTTCTTGACCGCCTTCTGCACGCTGCTTTCATTGATATGATGCCGGCGTTCGATTTTGCTGCGGGGATCGGTGCTTCTTCGCTGCGCCGGAAAGACATACTGCCAGCCCCATTCGGCAGCGGCATGGGGATATTTTCTTTCCAGTGCATAGGGAAGACAGACGCGCCCAAATCCCTCATTGACATCCCTTTCGTGCAGCGTTTTGACGGTCTCAAGATGCCTCTCCAATGGCTCCAGCAACTCATCTGCCAACGTCACCACCCGGTCTTTGCCGCCTTTGCCATCCCGAACGAAAACGGCGCGCCGTGCGAATTCAACATCCTTGACCCGCAATCGCACACACTCCATCAAGCGCAGGCCGGAACCATACATCAGGCAGCCGATAAGCCAGTGAATCCCGGTCAGGCGGGCCAGCAAATGCGCCACTTCCTCCCGTGACAAAACCACCGGCAGGCGTTTGGGTTTTTTGGCGCGCACCAGATCCTGCAGTTCTCCCAGCGGTCTGTCCAAAACATGACGGTACATGAACACCAGGGCATTCAAAGCCTGATTCTGCGTTGCCGCGGCCACATTGCGCCGCTCGGCCAGATAGGTTAAAAAGGCGCTCACCTCAACATCGCCAAGCTCGGCAGGATGACGTTTGCCATGAAATAAAATGAACTGCCTGATCCAGGCAAGATAGGCCTTTTCGGTGCGAATGCTGTAATGCCGTACGCGGATCGCGCCACGAACCTTTTCCAGAAAAGGGGAGGTTGAAGGGGGTATAATGTTCTCCTTTTGTTCTCTTTCGGAAAAACAATAGAGCACATCGGAAAAAATAGCAAGCGGAGTATGCGGAAACGTTCCGTATTTCACGCAGAGAAATTGCCGTTTTTTATTGGATGAAGGACTGGGAATGTGGTAGCTTTTGACAAACAGGCAAGAAATTGAAGGTATTTGCCAGGAAAATGAAATTTTGATGAAAAAACATCCCATGCGGGATATACGGAAAAAGTCCGTGTTTAAACACGGACTTTTTCCAGATACAAACAATGTTGAACTAAACCGCTTCGCGGTGGCTTTTCCTCCCCAGCCCTCAACGCTTTCCTTTTGCAGCGAATAGTCGCACACTCCTCAGTGACCACTTCTGGTCTGTCATTTGAGGAGAAGTACGATGACCCCGTTACGTCAAAAAATGATCGATGCCATGCAGGTGCGCGGCATGTCCCCCAGAACCCATCGCAGCTATCTCAGCGCTGTGACGGATCTGGCCAGGTATTATCACCGTTCGCCCGATCAAATGTCGGGCGAAGAGCTGCAGGCGTTCTTTTTGTATCTGGTGAAAGAACGCCATTTATCGCCGGCTACCTGCCGCCTCTATTTGAACGCACTGCGTTTTTTCTATCTGCACGTGCTGGGCCGGGACAGCTTTGGTGTCAGGCTTGATGTACCGAAACGCGAACAGCGCATTCCGGAACTGCTGATGCGCTGCGAAGTGGCGCAAATACTGAATGCCAGCAACAACATCAAACACCGCATGCTGCTCACCGTCTGTTATGGTTGTGGTCTGCGTGTGGGCGAGGTGGTTGTTCTACAGGTGCGCCATATCGATGCCGAGCGGCGACTTGTGCGAGTCGAACAGGGCAAGGGAGCCAAAGACCGGGCCGTGATCCTGTCACCCACTTTGCTGCAGCGTCTGCGCGAATACTGGCACCTGCTGCGTCCACCGACCTGGCTGTTTCCGGGTCGCGACGTGACCTCGCCGCTGAGCATAGCCACTGCGCAAAAAACCTTTCAGAAAGCCAAACTGCGTACCGGCATCCAGAAGATCGGCGGCATCCACAGCCTGCGTCATGCCTATTATGCGACCCACCAACTGGAAGACGGCATGCCCATCCACCAGCTGCAGCGTCTGCTCGGCCACCAGAACATCCAGTCCACCCTGCGTTATGCCCATTGGGTGCCGGGCTACCAGGAAGGCAAAACCGGAACGGATCTGCTGGCAAAGCTCGAGCTTTCGTCATGACCGGACAGACGGGGCTGCAGGCAGTCTTCGCGCGTTTCCTGCCCGACTATCAGGCTCAACATGCACTGAACCCGGGCCTGCTGGCATATCGAGCAATGCCGTACCGAAGCGTTGGGAGGCTTGCAGCTGCATTGCGGTCAGTGCGGCTTCAGCCAGCCACAGTATCATTCCTGCCGTGACCGCCACTGCCCCCTCTGTCAGGGGCAGGCGCAGCAGGCCTGGAGTGAACAGCAGATGCAGGCGGTATTGCCGGTGTCCTACTATCACGTGGTATTCACGCTGCCGCATACGCTCAATGGCTGGGTCGAATTGCACCCCGAGGTGATCTACCGGCTGTTGTTTCAATGCGTCTGGAAGACCCTGGACCATTTTGGACAGGATCCCAAACGGCTGCAGGGCACCCTGGGCGTGACGGCGGTGCTGCACACCTGGGGGCAGAACCTGAGCCGGCATGTGCATCTGCACTGCCTGGTTCCCGGCGGCGCCCTGACCGAAGCAGGTACCTGGAATACGGCCAAAAGCAACTACCTGTTTCCGGTCAAGGCCCTTTCGCGCTATTTCCGGGGACGCATGGTCAGTCAGCTGCGGCAAAGCGCAGAGCGCTGCGAACTGCATCGGGTCACGCGGGCAAAAGAAGTCGACACGCTGCTCGATACCCTCATGCAATGCGACTGGGTTGTCTACAGCAAGGCCTGGCTCAAGCGCGCCGATACCGTGGTCAGTTACCTGGCCCGCTACAGCCGCAGGACAGCGCTCAGCAACTCGCGCATTCTGTCCATCGGTCAGGACAAAGTCGAATTCCGCTACAAAGACTACCGCGACCACGACCGCAGCAAAGTCATGGCGCTGGATGGAGAGGAACTGATCCGGCGCTTCCTGCTGCATATCCTGCCCAAAGGATTCATGCGCATCCGCCATTACGGCTTCCTGGCCAATCGCTGTCGAAGGCAGAAGCTGGCGCAAATTCGGCAATGCCTTGAGACAAGCGACACGCAGGATCAGGCGTCATCGATGCCGGCTGAAAATGGAGCGCAGGCCATGGCAACCCAGGATAAGCCGCAGACCTGCCCGAAATGCAAGGCGGCGTCCTGGCTGGTCATCGCTGAAATAGCGCCCCGGCGCATCGATTATGGAGGCGCGATGAAAGCCTGACGCATTCGCACACAGCGCATTGTTCATCAGCAGGCGCCAGAACGCCTGGGCCCTTGTGCGGCCACTGGAAACGAAAACCGGACAAAAGGCAGCCATGCAGCACACAAAACAACCATTGCAGGGCAAACAATGTTCATTATGCCGCTATTGCAGCGCCAAAAAACCAAGCGAATGGACAAAACCCGCCAGCTGGATTTGGACAGCCCCACCCAAAAGCAATACAATCCCCTATAAACAGAGAATACCGAGCTAAGCCGCCATGGACGGCTTAGCTCAACACACATTTATCCGTCATGCTGACGCACGACGGATAAAATGCTTATATGTTATATGTTAGCCCGCGCTTCGCGCAAAGACCACAGGGAATTTTGCTGGGCTGGGTTTGTGGTTTATTACAGGTTATCGCGTTAAATTCTTGCGGTGTTGGCGACTGGTTAATTCTGTAAAATCGGCAATCATTTTGTGTTGTTAAATGATGTCACCTTGCTGGTCGTGGTTCTGTTTTTTTTGTGTCAATCGTAATTTTTCCGCACCCATTGCTTTTGCCACTTTGGTAGCCACTCGTTCTCATGCTTCGGGTTCATTGGGGAAATTGTTGTATTGTCATTGCTGTTATTATACCGTTGGCAAATCATAATTTAGCAAAACAGTAGCACCAGAAAATGCCGTAAGCATTTGTTAATATGTGATATGTTTCTATTAGCCGGCTGTTTCTGGCTGCTAAATTTTCAAGTGCGGAAAGTATAATTAAGGCATTTTGCAGCAAAATATCGTTGCCAAGTGGTAGGGTAATCATAATTTTGTTTCTTTTCTCCGGCGGTCGGGCAAGCGGAAACTTGTTTTTCAAATTCCAGTCATTTGGCTTTGTTGCAGTCAGTTGTCAGTTTTATCATTTGTCGTGGTATGTGTTAATCGGGTTGGAAATGGCTGTGGGTTTCGGTTTTCAGGCAACATTGGTTTTGCATTAGTTATCTTCGGTTATTAACTCTGGTATGGAAACGGTGTTTGGTCGTCAAGTGCCGGTGAAAAATCAAAGGTTATCGGTTGTTTGGCAATGTCATGTTCTCATTACTAAAGTTTCGGAGTTCAGAAAGACAGAATAACTTGTTGATTGTAAATGAATAGTGCGCTCTAAAGAGGTATAATATTGGGAACTTGAAATCCAAATCACACCTCAATAGAACGCTTAT
>JANEMG010000005.1 GCA_024511045.1 Gammaproteobacteria bacterium
AAATATTGGACGGGAGAATGGATCCACCATAGAAATACGTAATTATTGAGAATCATTCGCATCCACAGGGTGCGCAGCATTCAACCAGCCAAAATCAATTTTTAGTTTTGCATATGGCTCACCAATGACAGCAATATTTTCTGGGGGTTGTCCGGCGGCACCGCCAAGGGCATCATCAACATGGCCGGCCGTATCGGCGTAGGCGTCGCAGATGTGATCACATTCTGGCTGCCCACCGAACCCATCGCCCAGCCCGATTACATCTGGAAGGACTTCGATGTCGACACCACCTATGGCGAAGTGTTCCGCTTGAACAAGGACGTGTTCCATTCGGAAAACGATGCGCCGGAATACGTCGAATAACCATCCCTTCTTCTGTATACCCCACGCTGCACATCCCTGCAGCGTGGCCATCAATGGATGCCTTTGCTGATCCAGAGTCTGACCAGTTCCGGTACTTTTTCCGCCGCCTTGCTGCGATGCCAGATGATATCCGGCGGAACGCCTTCCAGTTGCGGTGCAACAACATGCTTCTGTACGCCGCGCGGCACGTATTCCAGCAGCGATGCCGCCGGATAGACCGCCAGCAAGGTACCGATAACCACGAACAGGTCCGCCTGCCGGGTGATATCGACAGCCTCTTCGAATGCCGGCACATCCTCGTAAAACCACACCACGTGCGGACGGAGCTGGCTGCCCAGTTCGCATCGATCACCCAGTACGATATCCTTGTCGCCCAGATCATAAAGCAGCGTCGGATCCTTCGTGCTCCGGCTCTTCATGATTTCGCCGTGCAGGTGCAGGACATTTTTTGAACCCGCCCGTTCATGCAGATCATCGATATTCTGGGTGATGATGCTGACCCGGTAATAGTCAGCCAGTTCCGCCAGCGCAAAATGGGCGGCATTGGGCCTGGCCTGACGCACCTGCTGGCGGCGCTGGTTGTAGAATTCCAGCACCTTTGCCGGATCCTTCTCCCACCCCTTCGGTGTTGCGACCTCCTCGATAGCATATTGCTGCCAGATGCCATCGGCATCACGAAAGGTCTGCAGGCCGCTTTCGGCGCTGATTCCAGCGCCGGTAAAAACCACGATGTGCGGCAGTGCCCTGTCTGTCTGTTGGTCAGTCATGATTTGCTGCTGCTCTGCATCACAGAGTCATATTTTCGATAACAGCCGGCATTTCCTGAACGGTACATCCGGCTTATGGTCAAGGACAATCCTGCCGGTTACGTTACAGGGCGTAAATTGCTGCAGCAGGGGCAAACAATGTGTATTAGTATTTTGCAGTATACTAATTATTTGTTAACATACCGCCTCTCTGCGTGACATATTGTAATATTATACCCCCCGCACATGAAATTTATGCACTGGCCTCGATAAGCATACCAGCAAAATATTTCCACAAGCTTCAGCCCTTTACCAAAACAAAAAACCACGGTCAATCAATGCAGTGCCATGACTGTCATCCTACGCTTGTCAATACAAAAAAGTTGCTGCACTGCTATCGGGAAGACCAATAAAGTTCATTTCGACGGCAGGAGAAATCCTGGGCGCCATGGCAATGCGCCAACGCTCAAGATCCCTCCTGGCGTCGGGATGACAAGAATTACAGGATTTCAGAAAAGCTGAGGGGTATACGTATTCAGGTAATATTTTTGAATGTCGACTGAAAATTACATGCTACCAGGAATTTTTTATGTCCAGTATAACCACCCACAACTTCCGTTCCCTGGCCAATACAGCTGCCGCACTGGCTGCCTGTTTGCCACTCTCCGGTCCGGTACAGGCAGAATGGTCCGGAGGATTGGCTGCCAATGCCTTCTATACCGATGATATAGGACTTTTTTCCGTATCCCGACGGCTCTCCCTGGAAGAAGACCCGACGCAACCCATTGTCGACGAACCGGACCAGGGAACTGATTTTGTCTATGAACCGAATGCCTATGCTCGCTGGACTACAGACAACAGACTGGGTGAACTGCAAATTTCACTGGATGCCGGGGGATATATTTTTCAAGATCACTCAGACTATACGCACGGCTTCTCCCAACTTTCGCTTGCCCAGGATCTCGGTGAAAGCACAACAATCAAACTGCTCTATGACTACATCCCCGGGTTGTTTATCGGCAGAAATTCATTACCCCACGAACAACACAGTGCAACTGAAGCACAGCAGGAGCAGGAGGCGGAGGCGGATGAACGACTAGACAGTCATATCTGGGCGCTGCATCTGGAGCAGGATTTGAATGAACAAGTCATTGCCCGCGGCCTGGTCCGTTATGGCCTCAGAGACTACGAGCCGCCCTTTGGTTACCGCGACATCCAGTTTTTTACCGTCGGCGCGCACCTGGAGTGGATTATCACCTCCGATATAGAGCTATTGGTCGGCTATCATTTCGAACGCGGCTATACCGAAAGGGACAAAACCGTCATTTATCAGGACGATATTGGCTACATCAATCATTTCGCCTCTGCAGAACTGAAAATACGTCTGCTTCCTGCGCTCGAACTGATGGCAATCTTCGATTACGAACACAATGACTTTACCAGCCCCTATGCCCAGGATATACACCATGACGGCAATGAAAACGTCTACCAGGGAGAGCTGGAACTGTTGTATGAACTGACCGACATGACAACTCTCAAGGCCGGCTGGCAGCACGGCAAACGCAAGTTCAATTATGAAGCGCAAAGCGTCCGCAACAACAATGCCTGGCTGGGTATGGAATTACACTTCTGATCTTCTTGCAGGATGTCATTGATCCCCCTTGTGGCATATCACCACCTAGCAGCATGGGCCTTGCCAAAGAAATGCGGGGCTTTTTCAAGCCTGATTCCCGTAGTGGATATAGACGCTCTCCCCCCTCCACCATTTTCCATGAATCACCCGTACTGACGCAGGTGGTCCCGTCACTTTTCTCAACTACCTTTTAAATGGTACTTCTGCACGCGGTAGCGCAGGGTCTCCCGTGTGGTTCCCAGCATCCTGGCGGCCGCAGCGACATTGTTGCCGGTGCGTTCCAGCACTTCCTGAATGATATATCTTTCCATATCCTGCATGGTCAATGTTCCATCCAGAGGCAAAAAGATGCCGTTTTCCGCTGCAGCTGCAGAACGACCCACCTGATTTGGCAGCTGCAGCCACTGTTCAGGAAAAATCTCGCCGGTAGCCAGCAGCACGCAGCGCTCGATGATGTTGCGCAGTTCACGGATATTGCCAGGCCAATGGTAACCGCGCAGTTTTTCCCAGACAGTATGCGGGATCTCCCGGATATTTTTTCCGAACTTGGCATTGTTTTCCGCGATAAAAAACTGCACCAGATCCTGCAAATCCTCCATGCGCTCCCTGAGCGGTGGTATGTGCAGATTGATGACATTCAGGCGATGGTACAGATCCTGCCTGAATTTTCCCTCGCCTACCACCTGCTGCAGATCCTGATTGGTGGCTGCAATGATCTGGACATCGACGTCTATTTCATGTTCCCCGCCCAGTCGGCGAATGCGCAACTCTTCCACCGCCTTGAGTAATTTCCCTTGCAGTTCCAGGTCCATTTCACCAATCTCATCCAGAAACAGCGTGCCTGTATGAGCCTGTTCGAACAACCCACGGCGCCGTTTTCTGGCGCCGGTAAATGCCCCCGCTTCATAACCAAACAGTTCCGACTCCAGTAATTCATGCGGCAGCGCCGCACAATTCAACTCCACCAGGGGACCTTTGGCGCGCTTTCCCGAATAGTGCAGCACCTTGGCAACCAGCCCCTTGCCCGTCCCCGTTTCACCAGTGATGACCAGACTGGAAAACGGCACCTGCGCCATTTGTTCCACCATATCACGCAGCATGCACATGGCCGGGCTTTTACCGGTCAATGTACGAAGGGAATATCTGCTGTTCTGTTCCCGGACTTGGTTTTCCAGGCGGCGCTGTGCTCTGGCACTGCGTGCCGCCCCTTCCACCAGCAGATCGAGACGCTCCAGCGCGCAAGGCTTTTCGACGAAATCATAGGCCCCCAGGCGCACCGCCCGCACAGAATCCGCCACCGATCCATAGCCGGTCAGAAACAGCCATTCGGTACTGTTTATGGCATCTTTGCAGCGCCCCATGAAATCCAGCGCATTGCCATCCGGCAGATTCATGTCCGACAGCAGCACCAATGGATCGACGCGTTGTTCCTGAATGCATTTTCCGGCTTCCGCCAAGGTCCTGACCAGGGTGGTTTCCCAGCCCTGCTTGGAAAAATGACGGGCCAGCTCGTTGCCCAGCAATTTTTCATCCTCGATGATCAGCAGACTGTCTCTCATGGGTTGCAGGGAAGTATAAAAGTGGCGCAGGCATGGCCCTGGCTGTCGTTTTGCAATTCCAGCTTCCCGCCATGCGCTTTGGCGAAGCGCTGCACCATCGGCAGTCCCAGACCGGTACCATGTTCCCGGTAGCTGGCAAAGGGTCTGACGCCCTGCTCCAGCAACTCCTCGGGAAAAGCCGATCCACTATCTGTGATTTTGAAGAACACCTGGTCATGCCTCCGGCAAACATGAAGATCCACCGTTCCGGCCTGGTCGCCGATGGACTGAATGGCATTGAGCAGCAGATTCAACAATGCCTGGCGCAATTCATTCTCCGGCAGAAAAATGTGCAAACTTTCCTCGACACGATGCTGCAAGGCAATATTTTCCTGCGCCTGATATTGCAACAGTGTCATCAGTTCGTCGATCAACCTGGTCAAATCGATATGCTTCGCTTTTTCCGGCGTCTGCCTGGAATAGGCCAGCAGGTCATTGAGCCTGCCGGTCAGGCGCTTCACTTCCTGGTTGACCAATTGCAGACGTCCTGCCATCTCTTCGTCGGTGATTTCATTGTACATATTCTCCAGCGCCATCTGTATCCCCGCCAGTGGGTTGCGCAGCTCATGTGCAGTACTGGCAGCCAACTCCCCCACGGCCGCAAGCCGCTCCGCCCGGGCCAGGCTATGGCTTTGCTCCAAAAGGGTACGGGTCACCTGACGGACTTCCTTCTCCAGCGTATCGGTATGCGAGCGATGCTCCTTTTCCAGTTCCGAGAGTCGTGTCACCAGCTGATTGTAGTTGTTGAACAATGGCTGCATGACGGAATCGCTGGCACCCTCCTCGATTGGGCGCCGCTCCCCCTTCACCAGATTGGACAACAATTTCTCGAGAGCCCTGATTGGCGTGAAAACCCGGCGATTGAGAAAAAAATTACCCGTTACCAGCAGCAACAAAAAAATGCTGGAAGGAATGAGAATGGCCAACTGCAGCTCCAGTTGACTGTCTGAATACACCTTGTCCAGCAACTCTTCCTCCTCCCGGATTTGCTGCAGCAAAACTTCGCGCGACAATCGCAGCGCCTTGGCCAAGTCCATCCGGGTTCCCTGCCCGACATGGGCCAGCAAGTCTTGCAGCTCCTTCAATGACTGCCGTTCATCCTTGCCGGCGGGGTGCCGCTTTTCCAGAAAATCCAGGATCTGTGAGCGCAGCTCCCAGTGACCTTGCCGGCCAGTCACATCAGCCAGAGGGGAAGATGATGCTGCCGCCTGTTCCTGATTGTTCAGCATTTCGAACACCAGCTGCAGGAGCTGGTTGCCCTGCTCGATATCCTGTTTGATCGTCTCGATGCGCTGCAGATTTCTCCAGGTCATCCCCCCCAGTGCAAACAGTTCGATCATCACCAGAGAACCCAGTACCATGGCAACAATGATAAAAGGTCTGTATATTGGCTTGTATTCTTTCCGCATCGATAGGCTGTTTTGATCAGTCGTCACAGGAATTGTCTGCTGAACCAGTCTCTTTTGCCAGACAACTTTTCCGGATGCGGGACTGCTCTCTGCAAGTTGTACTGGAAAAACCGGAAACTTCCTGGTCTGGCTGTTATCGCATCATGCCCAGCAGGCCCTTCAGCAGCATTTCCGGTGACGGCGGACAGCCGGGGATCACGACATCGACCGGAATGACATTGGCGACTGCACCGCAGCTTGCATAGGATACACCAAATTCCCCACCACAGGCGGCGCAGTCGCCTGCCGCGATGACCCACTTGGGATTGGGAGTCGCTTCATAAGTGCGCAGCAGGGCGGTCTGCATGTGTCGCGAAACCGGCCCCGTCACCAGCAGTACATCGGCGTGCCGCGGCGAAGCGACAAAATGAATGCCGAAACGCTCGACATCGTAGAATGGATTGTTCAGTGCATGAATCTCCAGTTCGCAGCCATTACAGGACCCGGCATCCACTTCGCGTATCGCGAGGCTGCCGGAAAAACACCTGTCGATATGACGTTTTACTTCGATGCCCAGCTGCTCCAGTTCGGAGTCTTTCGGTTTCTTGAAGCGCTCGGTGACAACGCCTGTTTTCAGGGTTTTTACAAAGAGTCTCAACATGCTATTGTCCTATAGATCGTGTCCGGAATAAGAGCCATTGACAGATTTATTGCACACAGGGAAATCCGGAACGATATTGTTCATTACGATTTTTTCCAGCGTCGGCCAGTTCACGACACTCGGATCCCGTGGATAGAAGCGGGCGATCTGGTTATTTTCGGTGAAGCGTACAAAAGTGACGATTTCCCCCCGCCAGCCTTCGATGATGCCAATGCCTTCACTGTCCGCGGCTGGCGTCTGCCAAGCTGTTTTTGTCTCGCCTTCCGGCAACTGCTCGAGCATTTGCGCCAGCAGTTTTATCGAAGCAAAGATCTCCTGGACCCGCACCCACAACCTGGAGGCGACATCCCCCTGGTTTTCCAGGGCAACCTTGAAATTCAGCCGGTCATAGGGCGGACAGGGGGCATCGCGCCGGGCATCGACATCCTGCCCGCTGGCGCGGCCCACATAACCCACCGCGGAAAAAGCGGCGGCGGTTTCTTCGGACAACCAGCCGGCGGTGAGCAACCGGTCTTCCAGGGAGGAGTTGAGATCCAGTGCCGGCAGAATTTCACCCAGTTCCTTTTTCAAGGCCTGCAATTCCTGCTGCAGGGTCTTGCAGGCCTCGTCTGTCAGCGAACAACTGACACCGCCGGGTACGATGCAATCCATCAACAGACGATGGGCAAAAAACTGCTTGTTATTGCGCAGCCACAACTCCCGCAGCCGGGTGAACTGCATCTGCGCAAAAGCGAAGCCGACATCGTTGCAGATTGCACCAATGTCTCCCATATGATTGGCGATCCGCTCCCGCTCGGTCAAAATGCCGCGAATAAATGCCGCATGGGGAGTTATTGTCATGCCTGCGGCCTGTTCCATTGCCTGGCATGCCGCCCAGGCGTGGGCGACGGTGCTGTCGCCGGAAACACGCCCGGCCAGGCGCGCCAGCTGCTCCGCAGTTCTGCCTTCGGCGTTTTTTTCGATGCCCTTGTGCACATAACCCAGACGCTCTTCCAGATTCAATACCGTTTCCCCTACCGCCTGAAAACGGAAATGGCCCGGCTCGATGATACCGGCATGCACCGGTCCGACCGGAATTTCATAGACGCCGGCACCCCTGCCCTTGACAAACTGATAGTCCATGTCCGGCGCTGTCACCTTTTCCGGTTCGCCGGCCAGGGGAAAATCCTTACGCAACGGATACTGGTGTTTTTTCCAGGCTTTGTGCCGCAGCCAGGGACGATTGTCGGGGTGCTCGAGAAAATGAATTCCGAACATGTCCTGGGTATGCCGTTCACTGCGATTCGCTGCCGGATACACGGTTGCCTGGGAGGGCAGTTCAGCCTTTCCTTCAGGCACCGTCGTACGCAGCAGCAGATAGCCACGCGACCTGGCAAATACCGTATTCAGTTCATATTGTCCGGTACGCTGTTCCGCCCATCCGGAAACCCAGCGAGCGGACTGCCGCTCGGCCAGTTCGGCAGCGCCCCGCCAGTGCTCTGCTGCTATTTTCCAGAGCGGCATGGCCGACACTGCGCTGGTTTCGACCGGTATATTCCGGTTTTTCAGCTGTTCGAGCAACCCCGTCTGCCAATTCGATTCACTATGACTCATAACGGTGCACTCCCTGAAATCAATACGGTGGCCTGTGTAAACCAGTTGGCCAGAAAACCGGGAACCGCCAATCCCATCCACAGCACAAGTGCCAGATGTATCATCACCGGCCATAGATTGGCCTGTACCGGCTGCTGACCTTCCGGCCGCGCACCATAGACCATGGGCTGTACATTTCTGAACAACCCGGCGCAGGCCAGCCCGATGCCCAGCAGCAGCAAAGGCGTCAGCCAGGGATAACTGTGCATGGTCGCCAGCAGCACCAGGAATTCACTGACAAACACCCCAAAAGGGGGAAATCCGGCTATCGCAAGGGTTCCGATGAGCAGCCCCCAGCCGACCTTGGGCTGGGTATTGATCAGACCGCGTATCCTGTCGATGCTCTGGGTGCCGGCGATTTGCGCGGCATGACCGACGGTGACGAAAATCGCCGATTTGGTCAGAGAATGGACGGTCATATGCAGCAGGGCGGCAAAGGTCGCAAAGGGCGTGCCAATGCCAAAAGCGAAGGTCATCAGACCCATGTGTTCGATGGACGAATAACTGAACAGCCGCTTGATATCTTTCTGGCGATGCAGAAAAAGCGCCGCCACCAGGAATGACAGCAAACCAAAACCCATCATCAGATACCCGGCAATATGGGATTGCGTGGCACCGTCCACCAGCATTTTGTTGCGCACCACCGCATACAGGGCATCGTTCAAAAGCAATCCGGACAATACCGCCGACATGGGCGTCGGGCCTTCGGAATGTGCATCCGGCAGCCAGTTGTGCAGGGGCACCAAACCGATTTTTGTGCCATAACCGACCAGCATGAAAACAAAGGCGATTTCCAGAATCTCCGGATCCAGTTGCGCGGCATTTTCAAACAGGACCGACCACAACAGGGCGGTTTCCGCATCGCCGGACTGTATCGCCGCATAATACAGCAGGATCGTTCCGAACAATGCCTGGGCAATGCCGACGCCGCAGAGAATGAAGTATTTCCACGCCGCTTCGATGGATTCCGGGGTGCGATACAGACTGACCAGCATGACAGTCGCCAAGGTCGCCCCCTCCATGGCCACCCACATGATACCCATATTGTTGGTGGTCAAAACCAGGTACATGGTCAGCATAAAGCCCTGATACATCGAATAGTACAATCTCAGACGCTTGTCGGTGAGTTTGCCCAGGTCCTTTTCATGCGCCATGTAGGAAGCTGAAAAAATGGAAGTGGTCAAACCCACGAAGGCGGTCAAAACGATCAGATAGACATTGAAGGAATCGACGATAAAGTATTGACTGCCGGAAAGGATGGCACCCGAGTTCAGAACATTGATTGCCAGCCAAAGCGACATCACCAATGCCACAGCGTTGAACCAGGTATTGATACGCCCTACTTGGGGCTGATGGCCCGCCAGAGCAAAATAGATGATGCCGACAAAGGGCACGAACAACAGCAGATAGGCTGGAATCATCGATCCACCTCATTCAAGCGATTGAGCATATCCACATCCAGCGTGTCGATACTCTTGCTGATATGCATGAAAAAGATGCCGAACAACACCGCAGCAACCAGGACATCAAAGGCAATGCCCAGCTCGACGACCATGGGCATGCCCCTGGTGGAAACAATGGCAGCAAAAAACAGGCCGTTTTCTATGGACATAAACCCCACCACATGGGCAATTGCCTGGCGGTGCGAGATCATCAACAGCATCCCCAGCAGCACCACAGAGAGGCTGACCGCCAGGGCATTCACCATCATTGTCGTGGTGTTGCTGATTACCGGAAGCAGCACGTAGTAGCTGAATATCATCAGGCTGGCGCCGCCCAGCATCACTGCCGTCTTGTTGTGCAATGCCTCCACGTCCCGGTGCATGTTCATGCGCAATACGTGCCGACGGAGCAGCCAGGGAATAAAAATGACTTTCAGAGCCAGGGTCAATGCCGCCGAAATATACAAATGCTGATTGTCCAGTGTATAGGCGGCCAGGCCGGTGGCCAGCGTCAGCAGCAGACCCTGCAGGGCAAACACGAAAACCAGGCGCAGCAGACGGCCCTGCCCCAGCATCAGAAAAGAAGTCAATCCGATCAGCGCGGCCAGCGACAGAACCGCCTGGGTATAAAAATCCAGCTGTAAAATCTCCATCAGCGTGAAACCTCCAGAATAATATGACTCAACAGCCCCAACAAACCCAGCAGATAGGCAAAACTGAGATATTCCTGTACGCGGAACAGGCGCATCTTGGCGAACAGGGTTTCCGACAGCGCCAGAAACAGGGCCAGCAGCATCAACTTGGCGACGATTGACAGCAACGCATCGCCCAGCGCAGACCAGGTGAACTGCTGGGCAATGCCCCAGGGAAAGAAGATATTGGCAATCAACACGCCATACAACATCAGCTTCACCTCACTGGCCCACTCGATCAACGCCAGATGCCGTCCACTGTATTCTAGAATCATGGCCTCGTGTATCATAGTCAGCTCCAGATGAGTGGCCGGGTTGTCCACCGGAATGCGACCTGTTTCGGCTATCGCGATCAGGATCAGGGCAAACAGCGCAAAGACAAAGGATGGCCTCAGGACAATGCCCTGGTCGAGAACGAAGCCGATGGCGAAAGACAGATTGGTCGTCGAAGCGGCCATGGTCAGCGTGAAGACCGCCATCAACATGGCCGGTTCCGCCAGCGAGGAAATGGTCATTTCCCGTGAAGAACCCATGCCGCCGAAAGCTGTACCGATATCCAGACCGGCCAGCGCCTGAAAGAAGCGGGCCAGGGCGAAAAACCCCACCAGCACGATGACATCGGCACTGGCCGAGGTCGGCAGATCCACGGCAATCAGGGGCACAGTGCTGGCGGCCAGGATCATTGCCGAAAAAATCACGTAGGGAGTGATGATGAACAACCAGGAAGCCTGCTCGGCGACCACCGGCTGTTTATGGGTCAATTTCCACAAGTCCCGGTAGGGCTGCAACAGCGACGGCGCCCTGCGGTTCTGCAGACGGCATTTGCACCATTTGATCCACCCGGTCAGCAACGGGGCCAGGATAACAAACAGTCCGGTTTGTACTATAGCCATTAACCAGTTCATCAGCTGATCACCCATAATAGAAAGATTAACGTAGCAAAGGAATCAGCCAGGTAGACCCGGATATTGCCGGTCTGAATGCGCCCCACCACGCGCGCTGTGCGATTGACGGTACGTTCGATGGGCGGGTAGATCCTGAGCCAGCTGACATCGTCGACATGCAGCTGGTAATGGATATCGGTGACCTGTTGGTCCATAGCGCCCTGCTTCTCGATATCGATTTTCTCCTCAATATGCCAGACCTTGGCAAAAATCCTTCTGATCGGCATGCTGAAGGCAGTGCTAGTGTATTGCATGCGCGGCGTCAGGCCACCGAAACCGCAGTCCCAGGGCTCGGCATGGCGCAACGCCATCGCCGGGTCGCGGCGCAGATACCAGAAACTGACTCCGCCGGCCAGGACGATGGCCAGCAACACGAACGGTGCCGCATAGGACGCCTGATGCATGGAAACCGGCGCCAGCCATATCCACCCGGCAACGGCATCATTGGAAAGGGTTTTACCCAGCAGCTGCCCGGAGACATTGTTGAGCAGATGAATGACAAAGCCCGGAAAAATTCCCAAAATGAAACATAACCCAGCCAACAGTCCCATACCTGCCGGCATGCCTTTCCCTTCAACTTCCTGGGCCTTGGCGCAATGCCTGGAACGCGGCAGGCCCAGAAAAATCGTCCCATAGACCTTGACGAAGCAGGCGGCAGCCAGGGCCGCCGCCAGAGTCAGTGCAGCGGCGGAAACCGGAATCAGGCTGCGCAGGACGCCGCTTTCCAAAACATCGGCTTGCAATGCTGCCTGGAAGGTCAGCCATTCCGAGACAAAACCGTTCAACGGCGGCAAAGCGGAAATGGCCATACAGCCAATCAGGAACAGCACCGATGTCTTCGGCATGTTGCGAATCAGCCCACCCATATGTTCGATATCGGTTTCATGGGTCTGCTGCAGAATACTGCCTGCGCCAAGAAACAGCAGGCTCTTGAACAAGGCATGATTCAGCGTATGGAAAAGGGCGGCAATCAGCGCAACCACACCAATATGCTCATGACCGTTGCTGATGAATATCAGCGACAATCCAAGACCAATGAATATGATGCCGATATTTTCCACAGAGTGATAAGCGAGCAGACGCTTAAGATTGTGCTGCATCAGCGCATAGAGCACACCCAGCACCGACGAGACTGCACCGACGACCAATACCACCAGCCCCCACTGCCATTGCACGTCTCCCAGCAGGTCGTAGGTGAAGCGGATCAAACCATAGACGGCGACTTTCAGCATGACGCCGCTCATCAATGCGGAAATATGCGACGGCGCGACGGGATGTGCTTCCGGCAGCCAGACGTGTATCGGCACCAGGCCGGCTTTCATCCCGAAACCCAGCAGCGCCAGCAGAAAAGCAATGGTGGCCCAGGTTGGCGACAGCTGTGCAGCGCGCATGGCGGTAAAGGTAAAACTGAAATCCTCGCTGTAACCGGCCAGCACTCCGAAACCGAGAATGATCGCAATGGCGCCCACTTCCGCCATGATCAGATACAGAAATGCGGCGCGGCGATTGGCGGAGTGTTCATGCTGAAAGGCGACCAGAAAATAACTGGTCACCGACATCAGTTCCCAGGCGATCATGAAAAAGAACGCATCATCGGCCAGCAGCACCAGCAGCATGCCGGCAACGAACAAACCGCTGAACAGTCCCAGCACGGCAAAGGGATGCTGCTGCTCATCGTTGTTTTTGACATAACCGGGGCCATACAGGCTGACCGCGATGACGGCGATGCCGATGATGGCAAAAAACAGCCCGGACAAGCCATCGAAGCGGACATGCCAATGCAGCCAGGGTAAACCTATATTGATCTGGTCGGTAATGCTGTTCTGGGCCAGCAGAACACTCAATCCCGCCAGCAGGGCAAGCAGACCGGAAATACCCAGCAGCAGAAAAACCAGTTGCTGCAGCCGCATGGGATAAAGCTGTTCGGTCAGACTGTCGTTCAGATTCTGCCGCCAGGCTTGTGGGACATTGGGATATTTTCCCAGTATATATTGCCACAGCCTTGACAGCATTTTCCGTTGCCGCATCGACAATGCCAGCAATCCCGACAAAAAACTCAGCATGACGGCGCTGTAAGCCAATGCAAGAATCATGATGTACAGGGTTTCTGCAAGTTGACAGGCGCTCGACAGGCAATGGCAACCGGTCGAGCGAGCGTTGAAAAATCCGACGGATTGTCTTTGTGTTTCCTATAGGCCATGGTCATTCTCTTTCTGAATAGATGAAAACGTTGCTTGCCAAGATTTATAGGCTAATTTCATGCCAAGTCGACAGCATCGTATGGTCAGCATACTTCATGCCACTAAATCCTACGAACCAAGCCAATTTTTCTGGCATACTGGTTCAAATACACCAACCGGATTGGTTCGTAACAACCATTTTTCATTCCTCATTACGTCTGACTCTCAGTCATACAGATAGCGTAAAATCCATAACATTCCGACGCCAGGAGGAATCTTTAAAGCCATGAGCGATGCAGGGACGTTGAAGATTTCTCCCGTTGGTCGAAATGACAGACAAACCGTGAAGACTTGGCTTCTATCGAACTCGGCAATCAATTTGAAAATGACTGAAGCTTGGGAGGTAATCAGATTTTTAATGGTATTTCATCGTCACTGCTCACCCCTACCGGAAGAAGCCCCTGTAGGTAGTCTGTGGAGGAAGTGTCTTTGGCGGGGATGCCAAAGCCAAGCCTGCAGGGACGTATTCACGGCGTCTTCCGGAACAGACCACCCATAGGGGGTCGAGTAGTAACATTTCATCTTTCCTTATAGATAACAGACCTCTTGTACCTTTCAATAAAAAACATCAGGCTGCCTGCTTGGCACATTTCTTGTTAACTTAATTACTTTTATACTATTCCTGATATGGAGTTACTCAGATGAATGATGTATCCAACCTTGCCATCCCAAAAACGGGATTGGCCGGGCTGCGCGAAAACTGGGTCAGCGACCTGACCTCCGGCTTCCTGGTCTTTTTGATTGCCTTGCCGCTGTGCCTGGGCATCGCCATGGCCTCCGGATTTCCACCGATGGCCGGGATCATCTCGGCAGTGATAGGCGGCCTGCTGGTTTCCCGCATCAGCGGATCCTATGTCACGATCAACGGGCCCGCCGCCGGCTTGATCGTCGTGATCCTGGATGCCGTGCAAACATTGGGCGAAGGGGACATGATGGCCGGCTACCGCTATACGCTGGCGGCAATCGTCGTGGCCAGCATCCTGCAGATCGTCATGGGCCTGATGAAGGCTGGCAAATTGAGTGCTTTCTTCCCGGCATCAGTAGTGCATGGCATGCTCGCCGCCATCGGCATCATCATCATGGCCAAACAATTCCACACCATGTTTGGCGTCAAACCCGAGGCGGAATCGCTGTTCGGCGCCATCGCGGAAATTCCGCAGACGATACTGGACATGAATCCCGAAGTGGCATTGATCGGGGTGAGCGGGCTGTTCATCATGATCGTCTGGTCGTTGATGGACAACCGCTTCGTCAAGATGATCCCCGCACCGATCCTGGTGGTCCTGGTGGGCATGGGCCTTGGGCAGATTTTCAACCTGGACATGGAGCATCATTACCTGATCCTGCCGGATGCCGAATGGCTGCCGCATCACGACTTCACCATCGGGCCGAGGTTTCTGGTCTCGGTGCCGGAAAACTTCCTGGACAGCTTCTATTTTCCGGATTTTGCCAAAATCGCCAGCGTCGAATTCTGGATCGCCGTGATCAGCATCTGCCTGGTCGGCAGCCTGGAAAGCCTGCTCAGCGCCGCCGCCGTCGACAAGCTCGACCCCTACAAACGCTATTCCGATTTGAACAGGGATTTGTCCGCAGTGGGCGCCGGCAACACCATTTCCGGCGCTATCGGCGGTTTGCCGATGATCGCGGAAATCGTGCGCAGCTCCGCCAATGTCAACAACGGCGCCAGGACCGGCTGGTCAAACTTCTTCCATGGCGCCTTCCTGCTGTTGTTTGTCGCGCTGTTTCCCAGGATAATCCATGAAATCCCCATGGCTTCCCTGGCCGCGTTGCTGGTCTATACCGGCTACCGGCTGGCGGCGCCCAGGGAATTTCTGAAGACCCTGTCTGTCGGCCTGGACAATTTTGCCATTTTCGTGATTACCATCCTTGGCGTCCTGGCAACGGACCTGCTGATCGGTGTCGCCATCGGCATTGCCGCCAAAACCCTGATCCATATCTACCGCGGCGTGAAACTGAAAAATTTCCTGTCCATGGCCTATCATGTCCACCAGACCGACGATGACACCTATCATATCCAGGTCAGCGGCGCGGCAATTTTTTCCAACCTGCTGGGTTTGAAAAGCGAACTGGCCGAGCTTCCCAAACGCAAGACCATCTACTTCGACCTGACGGAAGCGGATTTGATAGACCATACGGTCATGGAATTCATGCATGATTTCGCTGAAGACTATCGGCGCAACGGCGGGAAATGCGAAATCGTCGGGCTGGACGATCATCACGTCGTGTCTGACCACCCGCATGCAGCACGCATCAAACTCTGATTCTCACGGGATGATCTTATGCACATCACATTATTGTCATGCCGGCGCACAGAGGCTGCTTCGCTGGTGATCCGTCAGAACGCAAAACGAATCCTGCTCTGCCTTCTGGCAGTTTTCAGCGTCAGCGCTCAGGCCGGGGAACTGCGCCAGGATTCCGGCTGGTGGGCGCAGATGGAGACGCATACCAACCTGGGCCATTTCAACCCCGCCCTGAAAAACCTCCGGCTGTGGACCACTGGTGAAGCACGGTTTTTCGATGATTTCAGCCATTTCAGCCAGGGCATCGTGCGTATCGCGCCAGGCTACCAGATACATGACAACGTCACCCTGTTTCTTGGTTACACCTGGGTCCCGAACCGTCTCGGCAATAGCCTCGATTTCGATGAACACGACATCAATCAGGCGGTCAGCTGGGCATTCAAACCGGACTGGGGGAAATTTTCCGGACGCACCATGCTGGAATGGCGCTTCGTCACCCATGACAGCGAGGTGGCGGCCCGGCTGCGGCAAAAATTCCGTGCCGATTACCCTTTGCCCCGAATCCACCCCCACTTGAAGCTGATCGGCTGGGAGGAGATGTTTTTCAACCTGAATTCAGTAGCCTGGGGCCCATCCGGCGGCTTCGACCAGAACCGGGCCTTTCTGGGACTGGGCTGGCAACTGGACAGGAATGCGCATTATGCGCTGGAACTGGGATACCTCAATCAATTCATCCATCTGACCGGAAAACCCAATGTCATGAATCACATGCTTTTCACCGGCGTACAATTCAGGTTCTGAGGGGACCGCCCTGGTCGGTATTCATAAACACAGCCCATGAATGGGTGTCGATAGTCCGCAGACGGATAAGCGCAGTGCATCCGGCCTGTCTCTGAAGCCTTGCCATTTTTGCCGACCAGGGCAAGCCGGGGCAAAACGACCCCTCCATTACGATTCAAATTCGCGACGTTGCCATTGCTTCAACTCTTGAGTAGCTTTACGTTAGATGAGAGAATGCAGTTTTGAACCGGCCGTATTTCCTACGGACCCAAACGCTATCCGATCGACAATGAAACGCTCCGATATACCAGGGAAATCGCTGTTTATATTAGCTTTTACCTTTCTTTTATCCGCCTGCTCATCCAGCTACGAAGTGGTGACCTGGAATGAATGGTGCGACCATGAGGTCAGCAAAGGCATTGCCGAAAAGAGCCGGCGGGTCGCTGTGTCTTACAACCACCCAAAAATCAGGGAAGACTTCGTCAAGGATTACAACGAGATTCTGGTCGAGGAAATCGTCGGCAGCCATTTCTGGGATGGCTCGATACACAGCAACAAAGAGGCCGAAGCCCTGATTGCCAATCACCGGCTTGGCTTCTGGGTGGAAAACAACAACCTGCATTTTTCCAACACCCATCTCACCCATGAAATGTTCGCGAAGGATGTGCAGCGTTTCAAGAAGTTTCTGCACTTCGATGTCCTGAAGGACAATACCTATGAGCTGAACAATTTTCAGCTGTGTGTCTTCAAAACCATCGATTCCATGTTTGAAAATTTCATCATTCACACCAGCGAGGAAACGACCACCATCCCGCTGACGTTTTCCTTCAGGGGCTATTTTCAATCCTCAACAGACAGTTGACTGGCTCATGGCCACAGCAGTGATGCTGGCGTCGGGCTCCCAATAAAGGATTGGGGCGACCCTTGGATCGAATTCCACACTTTCTTGCCGGTTGCGCTGCGCTGATCCGGCCTGCCCCACTCACAGGGTGAACAAATCACTCGGCGGTACTGGCCACCAGCTCGCTGAAGCGTAGTTCGCTCAGGCCATTGGGCTTTTTGACCAATTCGATCTGGGTATCGATCTGGTCACGAACCCCCTTGACATGGGATATCACCCCGACCAGTTTGCCATGTGCGTGCAGACTCTTCAGCGTCGACACGACCACATAAAGCGTTTCCTCGTCCAGTGTGCCGAAACCCTCGTCGAGAAACAGGGAATCCACGGACCTGCCATTGTTTACCACTTCGGAAAGCCCCAGGGCCAGGGCCAGACTGACCACGAAGCTTTCACCACCGGAGAGGGTCTTCGGCAGTCTGCGGCTTTTCTTCTGGTAGTTGTCCTCAATGGCCAACGCCAGCCCCTGCTCGCTGTCCAGCTGATGCAGCGTATAACGTCCGCTGATTTTCTCCAGATACTGATTGGCCCGGGTTAGCAGCCGGTCAGCGATGATATGCTGTACCCGGCGCCGAAAGGACGCCCCCCCCTCCTCTTCGATCGCCTGCAGCTGCGCGGCATAGTCTTCATAAAGCTTTCGCTGGCTCTCCACCAGTTCGGCAAGTTCATCGCGCTGCTGCTGCAATTGCTGATGCGCCTGCAAGGTCTTCTCCACGGCCGCTATTTCCTGCTCGGCCATTTCTATTTTCACGGAAATCTCGCGCAGCAGAATTTCCAGATCCTCCCTGCCCAGCTCGGTCACCGCATAGGCACGCTCCGCCTGCAGCTGGGCCTGGGCCTTGTCCAGCTGTATGGCGAGGTTTTCCATTTCCCTCTCCAGCGCAGTCGAGGCCTGTTCCAGCTCCGCCTGGCGCAGCACCAGATTCAGGACGTTTCTCAATTCATCGAGTGTCTGATAGCGGGTATTCGCCAGCTTCCCCTGCAGGGCCTGCTGCCGTTCGTTCAGGTCCTCCTCCAGTTTCTGCAGCAGCTGCTCCTTGCCGGCAATCAGCTTCTGTTTTTCCACCAGGGCCAGATGCAGGCCGGCTATTTCCTGGTCATACAGCTGCTTTCTGATTTCCTGCAGGCGCCGTTCATGATGGGCAATTTGCGTGCGGCATGCCGAGGCTTTCTCCGACAGCTGCTGCAGCTCCTCGTTCAGCGCCTTGCGCTGCAGCATGTGCGTCTGGTAATCCTGACGGCGCAGGTTCAACTTGTCGAACAAGGCGTCTTCCTTGCCCTTGGCAGGCATTTTTTCGCCCAAAGTCGCCAATTGTTCGGCAATCACCTCTTCCAGGGCCTGTTCCTCCTGTCGGAAACGTGTTATTTCCTGTTCATGATCCTGCAATTCCTTGGGCCGGTTCTGCCACTCGGCATCCATCTGCTTGATGGCCTGCCGCAGCTGTTCCACTTCGGCCTGCCTCTTCTTGATCAGCAACTGCAGCTTGTCGATAGTGCGCAGTTGGCCGCGATATTTTTTCTCCAGCGAGATCAAGGCCTTTTGCTCCGCCATTTCCTCCCTGAGCATGGTCTTCATCAGATGGATATTGTCGATATCCAGATCCGGGCTGACCCTGTTCAGCCGGGTGCACAGGGCCAGCCATTCGGAATGAATTTTTTGAATGCGTTCCTCGTTCCTGGCCCGTTCCAGATCCTGCTGCTGCCAGATCTGGATCTGCTTCTTCAGCTTCCCGGCCCGGGCCTGCATGTCCTTCAGTTTTTTCTTCTGGTCGGCCAGGGCCTTGCTGGAATCGACATCCCTGGGCGGCTGTCTGGCATAGGGATGTTCCAGGGAGCCGCACAGGGGACAGGGCAGGCCCTCCTGCAGCAGCTTTCTGTCCTCGGCATGCTTTCTCAGCAGCGCCTCATAGGCAACCGCCTGCTCCAGGGATTTCAGGATATTTTCTTCCTGTTCGATTTCCAGGGTCAGTTGTGCATATTCCTCGTTGACTTCCTCCCGTTCGGCGTTGATGCCGTTGAACAGGCCACGCAGACTGAAGGAGGTTTTCGCCAGTTTGCGGTTCACCAGCGCCAGATTCAGCAATTCCTGGTACTGGGCGATACGCTCCTGCTGTTCCGCACGCTGCTCGACGATTTCTTCCAGAGAACCGCCTTCAGCCAG
>JANEMG010000080.1:0-4731 GCA_024511045.1 Gammaproteobacteria bacterium
CGCCTGAATGGTCAGTTCCTTGGCCCGAAACAAAACGTTTTCCGAACTGCTCAATGCCGCTTCCTCGATATTCAGCCGGGCCCGGGTCATGGTGATATTGTCCTGATACTGGCCGGTCATCACCAGTGACTCCTGAAGATCCAGTATTCTGGCTGCCGCGGCAGGATCTTCCGCAGGGGTCAGGATTTTCTTGCCCGTAGCCAGATGCAGCTGGGTCCTGTTCAATTTTGCCTGCTGGTCTAGAATCGAATTCAGTCCCAGCTGCTGTGACCATACTGTCGAGATGCGCATCACCGACTCCTTAAACTGTTAGTATCTGTAAACCCCCTCCATGGGCTGTTTGTCATTGCAAAACAGCAACTGCAATCTGCTGTTTTCTACCGGTCCCCGTCATTGACAGACGGGAGCTATCTTACTGCTCCGATCAGGGTGTCGAACAGGGTGCTGGTGGTACTGATCACCTGTGCCGCCGCCTGATAGGACTGTTGAAATTTGATCAGATTGGCCGCTTCTTCATCGAGATTGACGCCGGACACGTTGTGCCAGGATTCCTGTGCATGATCGAGCAGGGTCCGCTGCGCCGTGGCGCTCAATTCCGCGGCATGGGTCAGCGTGCCGGTGGAGGAGACGAGCTGTGCGTAGCTGTCCTGAAAGGTCGCCGTACCGCCCAGCATGGTCTGCTTGTGTTCCAGGTTGGCCAGCAGCAGCGCATTGCGGTTGTCGCCGGGCATCGGGCCATTGACCACGTAACTGTTGCCGGCGCTGTCGGTGGCAAGATTGGTCGCAGCGGCTATTTTTCGCGTATCGGTAATATTCACGCCCAGCTTCTCCGCCGCGTTGCCGGTCGGCCTGATCAGAAACCGGTCATTGGCGTTCAACGGCGTGGTCACGGCAATGCGGATGCCCGGCAGCTTGTCTCCCGGTACGGCCGGCGGCGAGGGCACCACCAGTTCGCCGGCCACCAGCTGCAGATTCACGCTGCTGTTGTCCGACAGCCGGGTCAGGGTATAGTTGACGCCGTCATAATCGAGCTGAAAATCGCTGGCTGCCAGATCACCGGCAGCATCGGGATTGACGTTGACGTCCTGAAAGCTGACGCTGATGTCGCCTGCGGAAGTTGCGGTCTTGGTCACCGGTATCTGCGGCGACCCGAAGTGGAAGAAATCCTCCCCCTGCTGGCCATTCAGATCGTAGCCATTGCCGTGCACGGCATTGAATTCCATGGCCAATCCGGCAGCGACCCGGCCCAGCTGCTGCTGCGCCGGAATCAGCATTTCATCCCGAAAGCGCAGCATGCCGGCCAATTCTCCACCGGACAGACTCCGGGTGACATCCTGGCTGCCGATGACGATTTCCAGCCGGCCGGGATCCAGTTCCGATGCCCGCACCCCAAAGTCCATGGACTCGACGCCCAGCACCAGGGCCTGCCCCTGGCCGATAAAAACACTGAGCGAGGTGTCATCCTGCTGCACGACGCTGACATCGATCAATTCCGCCAGCTGCACCAGCGCCTGATCCCTTTGATCGAGCAGATCGTTGGGCTGCTGACCATCGGTGGTCTGCCCTCTCACAGCGATGATCTGTCTGTTCAGATCGGCGATGGACTCTGCCAGGGAATTGATGGCATCGACGCCGATTTTCATGTCCTGATTGACCTGCGCGGTCAATTCATCGAAACGGGCATCCATGGTATGGAAGCGCTGCGTCAGGTTTTCCGCTTCCGAAAGCATTACCTGTCGGGCGGGAATGGAGGCCGGATCGTCGGCCAGTTCGTTGACGGCATTGAAGAAATCCTTGATCGCCGGCGCCATGCCGGTGCCTGGATCGGCCAGGAGATTGTCCACCTGCACCGCCAGTTCATGATAGCGCTCGACGTCGCCAAAGGCCGAGGTGCTGGAGCGCAGCTGTGCGGTGATGAACTGATCATAGCTGCGGGCGATGTTGTTGACATCGACGCCGGTGCCGACATAGCCGGCCCCGGTCAACTGGGGCGGTTTGGTGCCCAGTTCGGTGCGCTGTCTGCTGTAGCCATCGGTATTGACATTGGCGATATTGTGCCCGGTAGTGTCCAGGGAACGCTGAAAAGCCATCAGCCCCGAAACCGCCGTACCTAAAAGTCCACCTGCCATTCTGATTACCTGCTAAAAGTTGCTGTTCCGGAAAATCCGCTGCCCGGTTCCAGTTTGCGTCATCGCCGGCATGGCCCGTGCCGGGGCAGCTTCATGGCAATGCCGGACTTTCAAAGCAAGCACCGCTCGCAAAGCAGACTACTGCCCTGTCCCGCGCAGGGCCAGTTGCCGCGGTCGATAATGGTCCAGAGCACTGCTTTGAAACACCCTGACCACCTTGTCGGCATAGCGGGGATCGGTCGCGTAGCCTGCCCGCTGCAGTTCCTGCATATAGCGTTCGGCATTGCCGGCATGCTGCAGCGCCTGTTTATAGCGGGGATTGTTCCTGACAAACCGGACATAATCCTGAAAGCTGTCCCGGTAGGACCCGTAGGCCCGAAACGCCGCCTGTTTCTTCACCGGCCGCCCCTGCTCATATTCCAGTGTCGATACGTTCACCTTCCTGCCCTGCCAGGATTTGTCCGCCTTGATATTGAACAGATTGTGGCTGCTACGGCCATCCCTGCCGCTGATAACCGCGCTTCCCCAGCCACTCTCCAGCGCGGCCTGGGCCAACAGCATTCTGCCATTGACACCCAGTTGTTCACCGGCCTGTTGGGCTTCGGCAGACAATCGCTGCACAAATTGCTCTGTAGAGGTTATCGGCCGGTCCGTCTCGGTCTTTATCTGCAGCGGCTTCTTTTCGATGCGTTGCCCAAGGGGTTGTCGATTGCCAGTGCCAGCCATTACCGGCTGACTGCGATAGGCATCCAGTCCCTGGTTTCTGGTTCCTGCGGTCGGCTTTTCGGGGCCCAGCTGCCTGACGATCAATTCGGCCAGTCCCAATCCGCCTTCACCGGCCAGATGCACGGAAAGCTGTTTGTCATACATATCCTGAAAGAAGCGACTCTGGTCGCTGTCCATGATGCCGTCGGCCAGTTTCGCCTCACGCATGCTCTTCAACACCATGTTCATAAAAATCGATTCGAACTGTCTGGCGACTTTGTGCAGTGCTTCCGGCGATTCCTGGCGGGCCTCGGTCTTCAATCTGGCCAGACCGGTAAAATCGGTATAGACAGTCGCTTTGTCGGTACTCAACATGGCTTCGCTCGCTTGCGGTCCTAGATGACGATCAGTTCGGCGCGCAGTGCGCCGGCTGTCTTCAGGGCTTCTAGAATGGCCACCAGATCACTGGGCGCGGCGCCGACATTGTTCACTGCACGCACGATTTCATTCAGGGAAACACCGGGGTCGAAAACGAACATATGATTGCTGCCTTCGTCCACCTGTTCATCCGATTGCGTGGTCTGTACCGTTTTGCCGCGCCGGGCAAAGGGCTCAGGCTGGCTGACCTGCTGGTTTTCGGTGATCGTCACCACCAGATTGCCGTGCGAGACGGCGGCCGGCTGGACACGCACCTGGCTGTTGATGACCACCGTACCGGTACGGGAGTTGACGATGATTCTTGCCGGTGCATCATCGGGTGTAACCTGGATATTCTCCACCAGGGAAACGAAGGTGACCCGTTGCGATCGGTCCAGCGGCGCATTGACCCGTATCGAACTGCCGTCGAGGGCGCTCGCCGTGTCCGGGCCGAGGACCCGGTTGATGGCTTCCGCCAGGCGGTTGGCAGTCGTAAAATCCGATGCAAACAGGTTGAAGATCAGGAAATTGCCATCGCCGAAGGGGGTTGCCACACTGCGCTCAACGGTCGCGCCGTTGGGAATCCGGCCAACCACCGGATTGTTCACGGTAATGCTGGAACCGTCGGCTCCCGATGCCGTCAGTCCACCCACCACCAGACTGCCCTGGGCAACGGCATAGACCTTGCCATCGGCCTCCTTCAGCGGGCTCATCAGCAGGGTGCCGCCGCGCAGACTCTTGGCATCCCCCAGCGATGAAACCGTGACGTCGATTTTTTGACCCGGTTTGATGAATGGCGGCAGTTCGGCGCTGACCGACACTGCGGCGATATTCCTGGCCTTGGGATCGACGCCGATGGGAAAATTGGTGCCCAGTCTGGCCAGCATGGCGCGCAATGACTGCCCGGTGAATTTGGTCTTGTCGCCGGTCTTGTTCAGGCCGACCACCAGTCCATAACCCACAAGATGGTTGTTCCGGACGCCGGCGATCTCGGCGAGATCCTTGATTCTTTCGGCATGGCCCGCTGCCGGACCGAGCAAAAGAATCGCAATGGCCAGGACCTTATACAGCATGTGCAAGTGCTTCATGACTACCCCGCATCAAAATGGAAACAGCCAGTGCATGAATATCCTGGAGAACCAGCCCAGTTTGCTGGCATCGGCGACCGCGCCGTCTCCAGTATACATGATTACCGGGTTGGCCACCCTGGTGGACAAGACGGTGTTCGAGGCATCGATATCGATGGGTCTGACGATGCCGGACAGGCGGATAAACTCACTGCCCTGGTTGAGGGTCATGCGTTTTTCTCCCCGGACCATCAGGTTGCCGTTGGGCAGCACCTCGACCACCGTGACGCTGATGTCACCGGTCAGGCTGTTGCTCTGATTGGCCTTGCCTTCGCCACCGAATTTCCTTTTCGCCTGCACCTCGGTTTCGATATTTTTGCCCATGACCGCCGCCGCCGACATGCCCCAGAGGG
>JANEMG010000080.1:4741-8629 GCA_024511045.1 Gammaproteobacteria bacterium
GGTTGGCGCCTCGATCTTGATATCGGCATCCTTGGTCACCTCCAGATCGGCGTCTTTTCTGGCCTGGATCTGCTCCAGCAATTTGATCGTCAGGATATCACCAACGCGCCGGGCGATGTGATCCTCGAACAGACGCATGTCAAAATCCGCCTGATAGATGGCGCCGGTCTTCTGCACCGGGGGGCGCAGCTCGGCAGGCCGTACCGGCGCAAAGGCCGGATCGGCGACGGGAATGTTTTCACAGCCGCCGAGCAGCAGCAGTACCGGTAGAAGCAAATAGTAGCGTTTCATGGTCCCGACCTATAGCTGGTTGGTGACGTATTCGAGCATCTGGTCGGTCGTGGAAATGGCCTTGGAATTCATCTCGTAGGCGCGCTGCGTCTCGATCATGTTGACCAGTTCCTCGACGACATTGACATTGGATGTCTCCAGGGAACCCTGTACCAGGGAACCGAATTCATTCTCACCGGGGGTGCCCAGATTTGGCGTGCCGCTGGCGACCGATTCGCGGAAAAGATTCTCACCGATGGGTTCCAGGCCGGCGGGATTGACGAAATCGGCAATCTGGATCTGACCGACCTGGGAGGGCGTTGAGCTGCCCGGCTGCAATACCGATACCGTGCCATCCCGGCCGATGGTGATGCTGACGGCATCATCGGGAATGGTGATGCCAGGTTCCAGTTCCAGCCCACCGGAAGTGACCATCTGACCGTTGGAATTCAGTTGGAAGGAACCGTCCCGGGTATAGTTGATATCGCCATTGGCCATGAGGATCTGGAAAAAGCCCCGGCCGCTGATGGCAAGATCCAGGGAATTGTCGGTCTGCAGGATGTTGCCCTGCTGATGGATCTTCTCTGTCGCCACCACCCTGACCCCGGTACCCAGCTGCATGCCGGTGGGCAGTTCGGTATCCTGCGTGGACTGCGCCCCCACCTGCCGGACATTCTGGTACAACAGGTCTTCAAAGACCGGCCGGGCCTTTTTGAAGCTGGTGTTGTCAAATACCCTTCCTTGCCCATGCCTTTCGGCGGTGCTTTGACAGATGCCCAGCCAATATTGATAATCCGGTCGACCTCGCCAACCAGGAATCCCTGAATGCTCCTGTTGTATTCAGTGACGACCACATAGTTGCTGGCACCCCTGTCCAATGGCCATCGACAAATCCAGTACCGGAATGGTTTTGCCGCGCAAATGGGCAACGCCGCAAATCACGGAATGGGCATGTGGTATCTGGGTCAGGTTCGGACATTGAATGACTTCCTGAACCTTGAATACATTGATGCCATAACGCTGTCGTCCCAGCAATTTGAAAAGCAGCAGTTCAAAACGATTATGCCCCGCCAGCTGCGTCCGCTGATCGACGCCGTCTAATACACTGGCCATAAATCCCCCTAGTCTGAAGTATCCACACAACAAAATTCAGCTCCCTGTTTCCCTCTGCCGTTGAAGAGTCGAAGCGGAGACACCATTACGTGCTGATTTTGACTGTGGGAAGAGAACAATTTCGATAGTTCCAAGTATAGCGGCTATCCGAACGGATACTTTAGTTTTTGATTGGCACCATTCCTGCTTGAATTTCCAGCGAGACAATAATTTGGCGCCACCATGAACAAAAACAAAGCATACAGTCTGATCCTGGTTTTCCTGCTCGTTGCCAATACTGGCATCGCCCGGACGAAACAAAGCATCGAATCCATCCGGGCTGCCGTCAGTGAATATATCGCGGCAAATTTCGATGCCACGGACGACTATCGCGTCACGGTCGACCGACTGGACAGCCGCTTGATGTTGCCGCGATGCAAAACCCCGCTGCAGGCATTTACCCCCGGTGGCAGCGTGACCACGGGCAGAATCTCCGTCGGCATCCGCTGCCATGATGAAAAAACCTGGACTATTTTCACGACTGCCCATATCGACGCTTTTCAGGAAATCCTGGTGCTCGTTCAGCCAGTGGCTCGTGGAGAGGTACTGACCCGAAGACACCTGAACCTGCAAAGAAGGAATCTGAGTAAAGTCCGCCAGGGATTTTTCACCGATTACCAGCAGGTGCTGAACAAACAGGCAACCCGCCATCTGGGTGTGGGTACGGTATTGAGCCGACGCCACATCACCGAACCGAAAATTGTCCGGCGGGGAGAAAGAGTGACCATTCTTGCCGCCTCGCCAGCGCTGCAGATCAGAATGACCGGCATCGCGATGATGGATGGTCTGAAAGGTCAGCGCATACGCATCAAAAGCCAGCAATCCAAACGGATCATCGAAGCGATTGTGCAGCAACCGGGAGTGGTCACAGTGAATTTTTAATGCGATACTCGAAGCACGTTTGCCATTCCCACCAGAGGATTCGGCAAATGTACCCGAAGACGAAAGCTGAACAGATGATAGATAAAACATTCCCGCTGCTCGTAAAGCTGATGGACAGCGGCCTGGAACTGGCTAGACAATTGCTGCTTCTGCTCGATGGGGAATCCCGGATTTTACGGCAGAACCGACATGCAGCCTCGCTGAATCACCTGACCGAGCAAAAACAGCAGCTGGTTTCGCAGCTGAATCAATTTTCCGATCAACTCGGTCAGATTCTGGCCAGCGAGAAACTGGACAATGGCAGGGAAGGCTTGCAGCAATATTTTGAGATAGCCCGGCAAAAGGACCTGCAAACCGCAACAGCAGTGGAACGCTGGTCGGAATTCATGACCATCTCGGAACGCTGCCGGATGCTGAATGAACAAAACGGCGCCAGCATCGCCCTGTTGACCCGGCATGTACAACGATCCCTGCAGATCCTCAAGGGCAAGCCGCAGACGACAAGCACCTACGGGCCTGATGGCACGACCCGGTCTGGCCTGTATTCCCGCACACTGGTTTCCGTATAAAGGAACCTCTGATTAATCAGGAGGTTCCCAGAAAATCTGGCGTCCCCGGCAGGAATCGAACCTGCAACCTACGCCTTAGGAGGGCGTCGCGCTATCCTGTTGTGCCACGGGGACCTGCATGGAATTATAAACAAGTTGAACCGGATTTTACAGCAGTCGATTGCCATTGATAGTGGCCGCACCGCTAATTTTTGTCGAAGATTTATAGTTCGCGTCCGTCTGTCAATGGCGGGAACTAACCCGGCACAGGGGTGTGCCGTCATAATCAATAACCACAAGTCATTGATTATAATGAAAACATCCTGCCCCCAGGCCATCCCCTTTGTCAGAACCAATTGCTCTGTGAATAATGAAATAACGAAAGTCCAAAGGCAAAAATCAACAATTCTTATTTTCCAACTTCATTCCGGTCGAAGACATGATGAAAATATTTCTTGGGTTTACATTCCTGCTTTCCGCCTGCATTCCTTTTGGAGCAAGAACTTTTTTTTGGATACTGAATCACACCTCGCAGGAATTTGTTGATAATTTTTCATATTTACAGATCAATTTTGCGTCGTTGCTCTGCACATATATTGTTTCGGGCATTATCATCGCCGTGTTCTTTAAATTCAGTCACTTGAAAGACAGGATTAGCTCTCCACCTCCAGCAAAAAACATCATGCTCGCAGGCGTAACCTTAACGATAGTCTACTTGTCTATCAGTTTTGCAGCCGCCACCATTGAAGGTGATGGCGGTCTGTACACAGTTGCACAATTTTCACCATTCCTTGTTTTTCCCGCCAGATTGTTGTTGGTCATTGGTGCAGTAAAGGTGTTGTTGTGCGCCAATCCTCAACCCAGGAACTCCGCCTGACCTCTGACATAGAAGTCGAACCTGTTTATTATTTGTTGCCTCTGTACATGACAAAAAAATTATCGAGCACACAACGACAGATTATTACAAACTGGGTCTGGAAGGCTTGGTCGCAGTATTGAAATCATTATCAACAGTAGTTTTTTGGATGTCGTAAAA
>JANEMG010000081.1 GCA_024511045.1 Gammaproteobacteria bacterium
CATAAGCGTTCTATTGAGGTGTGATTTGGATTTCAAGTTCCCAATATTATACCTCTTTAGAGCGCACTATTCATTTACAATCAACAAGTTATTCTGTTTTTCTGAACTCCGAAACTTTAGTAAATACTTTCAGACCTGCCCTGGTTTTGCAGCGCCGGACTGTAATGCCTTGAAAAAATATGCATATCAGATGCCGCCAGACAACAATCACCCTGCTTGCGTATGACCCAAAGCTTCGCTGAAACCCTGTAATTCTTGTCATCCCGACGACAGAGCGCTGGCACATTGCCATGGCGCTCAGGATTTCTCCTGACTTGTGCATCAGACACCTTATTGGTCATTCCGACAGCAATGCAGCACCTGTATCGATAAGCACAGGATGACAGTCAGGACTCGACATGGATTGACCACTGTTTTTCATTTTGGGAAATGGCTGAAGCCTGCAGGTAATCAGGAAAACTTATCCTCGCAGAGGATGGGTATGGTTTTCAGGTCAAGTACGGTTGTCGCAGAACAGATAGATTTGCAAGTTTTCAATAAAAATCTATGATCTATCGGGACTTGACACTTAATCAAAAAACAGTGCCAATAATGATTGAACGACACGCACCTCTGAAATTACTGCTGATTCTGGTCCTGGGCCTGGCGGGTACGGCTGTGCATGGGAAAATGTACCATTGGGTGGATGAACAGGGAAATGATTATTATTCGGACCAGGTGCCTCCAAAATATATCAAACTGCGCAGGGAGGCATTGAATGAAAAGGGACGCACCATCGACATCGTCGAAGCGGAAAAGACCGAGGAGCAACGGAGGCTGGAAAAAAGACTGCGGCGTTTGAAAAAACAACAGGAAGAAATGATTGCCAAACAAAAAGCCCATGACAAGGTGCTGTTGTCGACATTCCGCAACGTGGCAGACATGGAGCTGGCGCTGAAGGGGAAAAAATCGGCTTTCAACGCGCAGATCAAGGCGCTGGAAGGCAATTTGTATCGCTTGAAGATGCAGCTCAAGGATCAGCAGAACAGCGCCGCAGAACATGAACGCAACGGGCGCAAGGTGCCGAAAAAACTGCTCGATGCAATTTTGGCGACCAAGCAGCAGATCATCCTCAGCAAGGCGGAAATCAACAATATCAAAAACAAGAGAAACCTGGTTGAAAGTGAGTTTGCCGCCGACATCGAGCGTTTCAAATACCTGACGCAAACCGAATCCGACGTTACCGAATTGTCCGGCAAGCCTGTCGACAATATGCAGGCGGCAAATGAATTGGGACTGTTTATCTGCAAGGATGAACAACAATGCCAGCAGGCCTGGCAAATTGCCCGGAAGTTTGTCAAAAAATATTCCACGGTGCGCATCGATGTCGATACGGAAAACCTGATCATGGGCAGTGATCCGGTCAGCGAGGAGGATTTCAGTCTGTCGGTCTCGAAAATGACCCGGACAGACAGTCCCCAGCAAATTTTTCTGGATATCCGTTGCCGCATGTCTTCCCTGGGAGAGGAGCTTTGCTCCAGTGAACAGATTCGGCAACTGCGCCATTCCTTCAAACCCTTTATTGAATCAGCCCTGTCCAGGAAATAAACCTGCAAACGCAGCCTTGCTGCTGTTAAAACAGACCAGCCGCACATTGTTGTTTATCCTACAGAAACAGCAGTATGATCAACTGCGCGGAGATTATCCGGAGTATCATCACCAGTGGATAGACCGTTGCATAGGCCATGGAGACAGCGGCCGAATTGCTGAAGCTGTTGGCAAATGCCAGGGCAGGCGGATCCGTCATGCTGCCCGCCAGCAGTCCGCACAGGGACAGGAAATTTATTTTGTACACCCCCCGGGCGACAACAGCCACCAGCAGCAATGGCAGCAATGTGATCAACACCGAATAAGCCATCCAGGAGAGGCCTGCACCATCGATCAACGTGGCGATGAACTGGTCGCCGGAATGCAGCCCGACGCAGGCTAAAAACAGCACGATGCCGATATCCTTCAAGATGATATTGGAGCTTTTCGGCAAATGCCAGGTCAAGGTTCCCCAGACACCGATTCTGCTGAGAATGATTGCAATGATCAATGGACCACCGGCGAGTCCCAGTTTGATCGCCGACGGAATACCGGGCAGATAGAAGGGCCAGCTGCCCAGAATGACCCCCAGCGTGATGCCGATAAAGATCGGCACGATCTGCGGGTGGCTGAGTTTTTCCAGGGAGTTGCCGAGGACCTTCTCCAGTTGAGCAAGGGACTCTTCGCTGCCGACCACCAGCAGTTCGTCGCCAAAATGAATGTCCATGGAACTGGTCGGCATCAGTTCCACCTCGGAGCGCTGAATCCTGGAAATACTGACGTTGTACAGAGTACGCAGCTCGGCAATGGTCTTGCCGATGGCTTCCTTGTTGGTGACGACAAAGCGCTTGCTGAAAAGATGTGCGGAGATTTCCTTGAGATTGACATCGGCCTCGGAACCGATGAGAATTTTCAATTCCTGCAGTTTTTTCCTGTCGCCCACCAGGCGCAGACTGTCGCCCGTTTGCAGGCGCGTCTGGTTATTGACCACGGTGACCTGGCCATCATGAAGAATACGCGTGACGACGACTTCCATGGCCTCGAGAAAAGGAATCTGTTCGACGGTCAGACCCTGCAGATTGGTGTTTTCTATTTTCAGGTCCATCCAGACAGGATGGTTGGCGTGGTCGCGCTGGTTTTTTTCAAAGGAGCTGGCTTCCCTGTCGATTTTGACCCGGAAAAAGAATTTGATCAGCAGCATGGTCATGATGATGCCGATGATGCCAAAGGGATAGGCGACTGCGTAACCGAGCCCTGGGTGCTTCAAGGTTTCCGCATCGATACCCGGCATGCCGGTCAGTATTTCCTGCGCTGCGGCCAATGATGGCGTGTTGGTCGTGGCACCGGAAAACAATCCCACGGCAACGGGAATCTCAATCTTGGCAAACAAACTGATCAGTACCGTGATGATGGCGCCGAGTATGACGATGCTGGCAGCCATGATATTCATCCATACGCCATTCTGCAGAAAGGAATTGACGAAACCGGGACCGACCTGCAGCCCAATGGCATAGACGAACAGTATCAGGCCGAATTCCCGCAGGAAGTGCATGATCTGCTGGTCGATGGTGATATTGAAATGGCCGAAAGCCAAGCCGGAAAACAAGACGCCGGCGATGCCCAGCTTGATGTTAAAAAAGGGGATTTCGCCAAAAGCCAGTCCGACAGAAACGACCAGACTGATGATCAGCAGGGTATGTGCCACCGATTGTTCGGTGAGCAGATCGATGAACCACTCCATAAATACCAACTATCCTGAATCTTTCACACAAAACCTGCAAGTGTAGCATAAACAGGGGTAGTGAGGATGCGGGACGGTCATTCGGATGACGGATGACGCAATAAAGACAATCGCAACGGTGTTGCTTCTGGCTGATTGATGAAAAGCCTGACCTTCTACGTTTGCCTGGTATCTGCAATGCTGCTGCAGCCAGCGTCGAGCAATCCGTCGAGCAATTCCTGTATGGTCGAATCACAGGCGCCGCATCCGGAACAGGCACCGGTAATTCTGGATATCTGATCGAGATTGGCAGCCCGCCCGCTGGCGACCAGCGCCTTGATCTTCTCTTCCGTGGTGCCGCTGCAGCTGCAGATGACTTCCTCCGGTTTATCCTGGTCGACAGTCATGCCGGCAATCACATCAACCCGAGAATGCGGTAGGCGCCCCGGGTTTGCAGCAGGACCGTTACAGGCCGTTGGCTCTTGTTTTCCCAGTACCAGCCGTGCGATCCTTCGAAAGGCGCGGTCAACGAACCGCTGGACCGAATGTCGGTATCTTCCTTGTAACTCTTGAAATAGCCGCTGGTGTCGCCCTTCGGTTCGCCGTGAAAGTCAAAATACAGTTTGACGCCATCGCTAGACCAGGAATATTCCAGCCTGGCCCCCTTCAGCAAATGAAATTTATATTCCAGACCACTTCTGGCGGGCACGGTGATTTTTACGCTGTCCATCCACTGCTCGGCCATATCGCTGCAAACGATGGCCTGGACATTGGCGGGCTGCTCAGCCGACAGTGACAATGGCGTCAAACCAAGCCTTTTTCCCAGCCCAGTCGGATCGATGCCATATTCAGCCGGCAGCACGGCCACCACCAGGATCACTACGGCCAGGAAAATTGCCGCAATCGTGGAAAGGACAAGCGATCGGAATGACGGGGCGGGTGGTAATGTTTCGTTCATGCTATCAGCTGTCGATTAAGAATCCGGTTGTCTGGAAGCTGAACAATACCAGTCCCGCCGCCATCAGCAGGGTATTGCTGGCCGTCGAAAAACGGTAGAAGCTGTCGCTCCTGCGCCAGAAGTCGAGGGCGATCAGGATCAACAGCAAGGCGAAGAATTGACCCAGTTCGACGCCGACGTTGAAAGCCAGCAGATTCTTCCACAGACTGTCCTGCGGCAGCAGGAAATCCTGCAGTTTCGTTGCCAGGCCAAAACCGTGAAACAATCCGAAGATCAGTACCGCAATTCTGCTGTTCGGCTGGGAACCGAACAGCAGTTTGAAACCCTGCAGGTTGTCAAAGCCTTTGTAGACGATGGACAGTCCGATAATGGCATCGATCAAAAAAGGATTTACCTGGATATGGTTCAGGACGCCGAAAAGCAGTGTCAGGCTGTGACCCAGCGTGAACAGGCTGACATAGATCAGGACATCCCGGGTGCGGAACAAAAAGAAAATGACACCCACCAGGAAAAGCAGGTGATCGTAGCCGGTGACCATGTGTTTGGCGCCAATATAGAGAAAAGGGCCGATGGCGACCCCCTGGTTTTCCGTCAAAAAGCGTTCTGTTCCCGCATCGACGCCATGGAGAGCGAAGCGAAGGCGGTTAGTCCCCGGTAGCGACCAGGGCCGCACTGTTTATCCGGCGTGCGATAGCGCAGAGGGAAAACAAAGTAGGCATACGAAAAGTCGCGTCCAGTCATTTGAGGTAGTGCTGCGAAGCCAGCATCGAGCGTGCGAGGATGTTGGCGAAGCGGCACGGACGCAGGACGGCCGGGGCAATAATGGTTGTCGCGTTGGGGAGTCGATTTTGGAGACTTGGATATCCCAAAATCTATCACGAGGTAGCGACACGCTTGTCTATGTCAATCAGGAGGAAATCCGGCAGGACAACTGGCCGCAGCTCGCCACAGACAAAAAATGTGACAACCCGCATTGGCTGGGTGGGGACATGGGTTGCTGGACCTACTCGCATCTGCAGGTCCTGCAACTCGATGATGACAACGTCATGGTCGTCAATTGCCGGCAGAAAGGCGGACAGCGTGATAAAAAATGGTACCGGGACAGCAGCACCAATCTTGGCATGGACCAGCGGCAGAGGAAGGCACAGTATGAAAAAGCCTACGGCTCGAAAAAAGTGGAACTGTACTATATGTACAATACCTTCAACGATCTGGGGGTCATTCTGCGCAACACCCGGACCGGCAAAGCCTGCTACCTGACCCAATATGGCGAGACCATCAGCGGATTTCTGCCGCCATTGGATGAGCCGCTGCCGGCGAAGTCCGATTTTCTGAAGGACTTCAATCCCGATCAGGCGCGGCCGCCATGGCGCTTTCCGGAAGACCTCTGGTACCGGGATGCCAACAAGGCCTTCAAATCACCATCGGTCACCGCCGCCGGGTGCATCAACTGCCACAATGCCCATGGCTTCAAGTACAGCCCCTATATCAATTCCAGGCATGGCCTGCCGGATATCTACAGCCAGGCGCCCCTGCCCATGCTGCTGGTGGGGCAGCCCTATATCGATCACTTCCGGAAATCGAAAATCCTGCAGTTGAATACCGTTCCGATAGACGGGGAGGACCAGGTCTGTACGCGCTGCCATAAAATGACCACCACCGGCACCTGCGGCTATCTTTTCGATTTTGTCCAGGGACGTCCGGACATGACATTGCACCACTGGCTGACCAAGGGGCCGAAGAACAACTGGATGCCGCCGGTGGACATGGGCGTGAAGTCGTTGAAGAAACATGTCGCGGCAATGGAATGCTGCTGCAAAAATCCTGGCGCGAAAGGCTGTCTGACCCGCAAACTGGGACCTACCGAGGCTGATCTGCCGAAGGGTTTCAAGGAGGGCAGGGGCTGGCTCGAGTCGGGGGGACCCAGGGAATGCGTTGCAACGGCAAATTGATTGCTTGCTGCTGAAGTAAAATCTGCTCCGGGCGTTCATATCATGAGCAGTATTGCTGCCCCGGCAGGAAAAACCGGCATGCCGAAGAACGCAATGCCGCTGCAT
This sequence comes from Gammaproteobacteria bacterium, assembly GCA_024511045.1. GTDB lineage: Bacteria > Pseudomonadota > Gammaproteobacteria > Methylococcales > Methylomonadaceae > JANEMG01. Next base: position 6,302 of record JANEMG010000081.1, read on the forward strand.
TGCCAGCGTGTCACCGGCTCAACAGCAGCGTGCCGATTCCCTGATCCGTGAACAATTCCAGCAATACCGCGTGTTCGATGCGGCCGTCGATGATATGCGCGCTGGTGACGCCACCCCTCAAGGCATCTGCGGCGCAGCGGGTTTTGGGGATCATGCCGCCGCCAATGGTGCCATCGGCAATGAGCCGGTCGATGTCGCTGAGGCTCAGGCCGGTCAGCAGATTCTGCTGTTTGTCCAGAATGCCGGGCGTATTGGTCAGCAGGATCAGTTTTTCCGCTTTCAGGACTTCGGCGACCTTTCCCGCCACCAGATCGGCATTGATGTTGTAGGAGAAGCCATCGCTGCCGACGCCGATCGGTGCGATGACCGGTATGAAATCGCTGCGCCCGAGCATGTCGACGATCGCGGGATCGATGCTGCTGACCTCCCCGACATGGCCATAATCGATGATTTCCGGAACGTTGCTTTCCGGGGCGTTATTCTGCACCTGAATTTTTCTGGCGCGAATGAAATCGCCGTCCTTGCCGGTCAGGCCGACAGCGCGTCCGCCGTGGACATTGATGAGATTGACGATCTCTTTGTTGACCAGTCCACCCAGCACCATTTCCACGATATCCATGGTTTCACTGTCGGTTACACGCATGCCATCGATAAATTTGGAAGTTTTCCCCAATCTTTCCAGCAGACTACCAATCTGCGGTCCGCCGCCATGCACCACCACCGGGTCCATGCCGACCAGTTTCATCAAGACGATGTCCCGCGCGAAGCTGTGTTTGAGGTCTTCATCGACCATGGCGTTGCCGCCGTATTTGACGACGATGGTTTTGTTTTGAAATCGCTTGATATAAGGCAGAGCCTCGATCAGAACGTGGGCAATTTTATGGGCTGATTTTTTCTTTAGCGTCACTTGGGGTTCCATGCTTGCAAGGAGAAATTGAAAAATTAGACGGACGTGGCTGCCTGGTCCTACTGGAAGAATTATACCCGTCGGACAGGAAATTTCAGCAATGTTCCGGACGGCTATGGGGTGCCAGGCAAAGAGGCTGGCGGCAGGATTGCTGCCACCGGGCTTCCATGGAGGGTTTTACAGGATTTTTGACAAAACGCCGCTGCCGATAATCGACCTGCGGAGAGTATCCCTTCACGTCAATCACTGCAGGAGACAAAGCAACTGCTGCCAGTTCGGGCTCTGTCAAAAGGGCAGGACGATATCGGGTTTTATCTGCAGAATGAGTTGTTTGAAGCGTTGCTGTATGTTCTGCAGTGTTTCAGCGTTGTCCGCTTCAAACCGGAATACCAGCGAAGGCGTGGTATTGGAAGCCTTGATCAGGCCCCAGCCATTGGAGAAGTCGACGCGCAGGCCATCGATAGTAGTGATTTTGCCATCCTTGAAATCCACCGCTTTGCACACCGCATCGACAACAGCGAAGCTTTCTCCTTCCGGCAGCTCGACAGTCAATTCCGGGGTATTGACGCTGTCGGGGAACTCGGCAAAGACCGCATCGCTGCTACGGCTGTCGGCAGAAAGTATTTCAACCAGACGACAGGCGGCATACAGGGCGTCATCGAAGCCGTACCAGCGGTCATTGAAGCAGATATGGCCGCTCATCTCCCCGCCCAATACGGCACCCCTTTCCCTGATTTTCGCTTTCAGGAATGAGTGTCCGGTTTTCCACATCAGGGGGCGGCCGCCAAACTTCGTTATCTGTTCGGCAAGCCGGTTGCTGCACTTTACATCGAAAATTATTTCGGCTCCCGGCTTCATGGTCAGAACCTCCCGGGCAAACAGCATCATCTGCCGGTCTGGCCAGATGATCTTGCCCTGGGCATCGACGACACCCAGACGATCGCCATCGCCATCGAAAGCGAGGCCCACATCGGCCTTGTAATGTTTGACCGCGGCGATCAAATCGACCAGGTTTTCCGGTTTGCTGGGATCCGGATGGTGGTTGGGGAAGCTGCCGTCGATGTCGCAAAAAAGTTCCACGACCTCACAGCCCAGGGTTTTCAGCAATAATGGCGCCAGTTCACCGGCGGCACCGTTGCCGCAGTCGACCACCACCAGCATGGGCCGGGCGATATGGATGTCTTCCGAGATCACGCCTATGTATTCATTGACGTAGCTGCTGCTGGTTTCCACGCTGCCGGCTTCGCCGTCGGCGTAATTCTGATCGTCGATGCGCTTTTTCAGCACAAGCGTGTCGCTACCTCGTGATAGATTTTGGGACATCCAAGTCTCCAAAATCGACTCGCCAACGCGACAACCATTATTGCCCCGGCCGTCCTGCGTCCGTGCCGCTTCGCCAACATCCT
>JANEMG010000416.1 GCA_024511045.1 Gammaproteobacteria bacterium
CCAGGCAGCGGGCGACATGGGATTGCCGCGGCCTTTCCGTCGGGTGCAGGCGGTTCCAGCGTTCACAGGCCCGGCCATCCCGCGCCAGTTCGGTGAAGCTCGGACAGCCCCACAGGTCGGCTTCGACCTGCCAGTCCTCACGCAGCAGCTCCGCCGCGGCAATGACCTCGTTGAAGATGGTTCCCGATCCCAGCAGCTGCACCCTGGGCAAATCCCTGGCGAATCCCGGCTTGAACAGGTACATGCCTTTCAGGATGTCCTCCTCCGCACCCTCGGGCATGGCCGGATGGGCGTAGTTTTCGTTCATCACCGTGATGTAATAGAACACGTCCTCCTGCTCGGCATACATGCGCCGCAGGCCGTCCTGCACGATCACCGTCAGTTCGTAGGCAAAGGTCGGATCGTAGGCAATGCAGTTGGGCACGGTCGCGGCGTAGATGTGGCTGTGGCCATCTTCGTGCTGCAGACCTTCGCCGTTCAGTGTCGTTCTGCCCGCGGTGCCGCCCATCAGGAAGCCATGGCAGCGTTGATCGGCTGCCGCCCAGATCAAATCGGCGACCCGCTGAAAGCCGAACATCGAGTAATAGATGAAGAATGGAATCATCGGCACGCCATGGGTGGAATAGGAAGTGCCGGCGGCGATCCAGTCGCACAGTCCGCCCGCTTCGTTGATGCCTTCCTGGAGCACCTGGCCCTGCTTGTCTTCCTTGTAGAACATCAGCTGTTCGGCATCCTGGGGGGTATACAGCTGACCGACCTGCGACCAGATGCCCAGCTGCCTGAACATGCCCTCGATGCCGAAAGTACGCGATTCATCGGGAACGATTGGCACCACCTGCCGCCCGATGTTCTTGTCCTTGACCAGCACGTTGAGTATTTTCACGAAGGCCATGGTGGTGGAGATGTCATGGCCCTTGCGGCTGCCCTGCAGCATGGTCTGGAAGCTGCTCAGGGGCGGTATCGTCAAGGCATAGGCCTTGTCCCTTCTGGCCGGCAGATAACCGCCCAGGGCCGCGCGGTGCTGGCGCATGTAATTGAGTTCCTTTGAATCCTCGCTGAAAGTCAGATACGGCAATTCGGTGAGTTCATCGGTAGTGACCGGCAATTCATACTTGTCGCGAAAATGACGAATGGATTCCAGGGTCATTTTTTTCTGCTGATGGGAGGTGTTCTGCGCCTCCCCCGACTCGCCCATACCATAGCCTTTGACCGTCTTGGCCAGAATGACGGTGGGCTGGCCGGTGTGATTGACGGCGGCATGGTAGGCGGCATAGACCTTGATGGGATCGTGACCACCCCGGTTCAGCTCCCAGATGTCGCGATCGGTCAAATCGGCAACCAGCGCCTGCAGTTCCGGGGTGTTGAAGAAGTGCTCCCGGACATAGGCGCCATCCTTGGACTTGAAGGTCTGATAGTCGCCATCCACGCATTCCATCATGCGCTTGCTGATCAGGCCTTTCTTGTCCCTTGCCAACAGTGGATCCCAGCGGCGTCCCCAGACCACCTTGATGACATTCCAGCCGGCGCCGCGGAACACGCCTTCCAGTTCCTGAATGATCTTGCCGTTGCCGCGCACCGGTCCGTCTAGGCGCTGCAGGTTGCAGTTGACGACGAAGATCAGGTTGTCCAGTTTTTCCCGGCCCGCCATGCCGATGGCGCCCAAGGTTTCCGGTTCGTCGGTCTCCCCGTCGCCCAGAAAGGCCCAGACCTTGCGTTTTGCGGTATTGGCCAGGCCGCGGTCCTCTATGTAGCGCATGAAGCGTGCCTGATAGATGGCCATGATCGGCCCCAGGCCCATGGATACGGTGGGAAACTGCCAGAATTTCGGCATCAGCCAGGGGTGTGGATAGGAACTCAAACCCTTGCCGCCCACTTCCTGACGAAAACGGTTCATCTGCTCTTCACTGATTCTGCCCAGCAGAAATTCCCGTGCATAGTTGCCCGGCGCCGAATGCCCCTGATAGAAAACCAGATCGCCGCCATGTTGGTCGGACGGAGCATGCCAGAAATGGTTCTGGCCGACTTCGTACAACGTGGCAACCGACGCGAAACTGGCGATGTGGCCGCCGACGTTGGTTTTTTCATTGGCCTTCAGCACCATGACCATGGCATTCCAGCGTATATAGGAACGGATTTTTCGCTCAATGCTGGTATCCCCCGGGAAGCGCGGCTGCAGTTCCACCGGAATGGTGTTGAGATAGGCGGTATTGGCGCTGAAGGGAATGTCCGAGCCGGACTGCCTTGCCAGATCGACCAGTTTTTCGATCAGGTACTGGGCTCGCTCGCGGCCTTCCTCTTGCAAAACGGCTTGTAAGGATTCCA
>JANEMG010000082.1 GCA_024511045.1 Gammaproteobacteria bacterium
CTATTACCCCAAGCTGATCATCGGTGTCACGCCGTTGACGCCGGAATACCGGGCGCCCGAACTGGCCATCGCCGCGGCCGATGAGGCCCTGCACCAGGCACGCCGGGCTGGCGACAGCGTCGTCGAACTGGTCGAGCCGGATTGTCCCGCCTTGCTGCAATACCAGAAGTTTCTGAAATTGCTGCCGCTGCTGCGACGGGGACTGCTGAACAAGGCGTTTGTACTCTATGCTCAGCCCATTGTCGCCATCGACGGCAGCCCGGCGTTGGAAAAGGCCGAGGTGCTGCTGCGCTATCAGGATGAACAGGTGGAGATGCAACTGCCGGAAAAGTTTCTTTCGACGGCTGGGCTGTTCCATATCAGCCGGGAAATCGATCTGTACGTGGTGCATCATTTTTGCCGGTTCCTGCAGAAAAACAATCTCCGGAACCGGCAGTATGCCTTGAATATCTCCGGCAATACGGTGCGCTATACGCCGTTTTTCAGTTTTGTCCAGGAGCAGTTCCGGCGCTTTGAGGTCGATCCGCGCTTCGTGTGTTTCGAAATGACCGAGAATGTCGCGGACAAGGACATGTCCCGGGCTTCCGAGTTGATGCTCAGGTTGAAGCATCAGCTGGGCTGTCAGCTGGCGCTGGACGATATCGGCATCGGTTCCAGCAATCTGTCCAACTTGCCCCGTTTTCAGGTGGATTATCTGAAAATCGATGGTTCCTATATCAGCGATCTGACCAGCAACCCCTATTCGGAGCTGGTGGTGCGCTTCATCGCCGAGGCGGCCAGGCAGTTTGACCGGAAGACCATTGCCGAATACGTGGAAACCGGGCGGCAGCTCGACAAGCTGCGGGAGATCGGTGTGGATTATGCACAGGGCTACCTGTTGGGCAAGCCGGAGCGGCTTTTCGATCCGAAGCAGGACTGATCCGGTTTTCCGGCAGGACAGGGATTCCGGCCTTAATGTTCATGCAGCATGTCCAGTAGGTTATAATAAGCTTATCTGATTACCCACGAGCTTCAGTCATTTCCCAAAATGAAAAACAGCGCTTAATCAATGTCGGGTTATGACTGTCATCACAAAATTGCTGCTGCAGTGATGTCGGGAAGACTGAGAAAGTGTCATTTCGACGATAGGAGAAATCCTGGACGCCATGGCAATGTGCCAACACTCAAGATCCCTCCTGTTGTCGGGATGACAAGAATTACAGGGTTTCAGCAAAGCTGAGGGTCATACATGATCAGATAAGCTCATATGCAAGCGGTTCCAACAAGCAGATGAAGGGAAAGTTCCATGGAGAAAACAAAGATTGAACAGGTGCAGCCCGATCAGGCTGCAAAAAAAATAGTCGAGATTTCTTTGAGCGATTCCCCGCAGAAAAAGAAGCCGGCGAAAAAAAGAGATGGGACAACAGCTATCCCTACAAGGAAAAAATGAAGCGAGCTGAATATGAAAAGCTGAAGATAGAGTTGCAGATCGAGCTGCTCAAAGTCCAGAGCTGGGTGCGGGAAAGCGGAGAGAAAATCTGCCTGCTCTTCGAGGGGCGGGACGCTGCTGGAAAAGGTGGCACCATCAAGCGCAGATGGAGCATCTGAATCCGCGTACTGCGCGTGTCGTGGCGCTGGAGAAGCCCAGCGACAGGGAGCGGGGGCAATGGTATTTTCAGCGTTATATCCAGCATCTGCCCTCCGCCGGTGAAATGGTCTTTTTCGACCGCTCCTGGTACAACCGTGCCGGCGTGGAAAAGGTCATGAATTTCAGCACGGCGGAAGAATACCTGGAGTTTATGCGTCAGACGCCGGAGTTGGAGCGCATGCTGGTCAACAGCGGCATCCGCTTGTTCAAATTCTGGTTTTCCGTCAGCCGCAACGAGCAGTTTCGCCGTTTTCAGGCGCGGCGCACCGACCCGCTCAAGCAATGGAAACTGAGTCCCATCGATCTCGCTTCGCTGGATAAATGGGACGACTACACCGAAGCCAAGGAGGCGATGTTCTTCTATACCGATACGGCCGATGCGCCCTGGACAGTGATCAAATCGGACGACAAAAAAAGAGCGCGTATCAACTGCATGCGCTATTTGCTGCACAGTCTGCCCTATCCCAACAAAAACCTCGAGGTCATCCAGGCGCCGGACCCCTTGATCGTCGGCAAAACCCGCGACATTTATGAAAAAGGCGAGCATATTCTGGGGCAGCGCAGAACCTGATAGCCGGCTTTTGCAGCTTTTTTGCCCTTGCGGCCAGCGGGAGAGATGTTGCGCCAGCCGGATCGAGGTAGCCCGCATTCGCTCGAATTGACACAAAAACCACCCAATCAAGGCGTTGGGTAACTGTTCACCCATAGTAAAAGAAGCCCCTATGGGTGGTCTGTGGAGGAAGTGTCTTTGGCAGGGGTGCCAAAGTCAAGCCTACAGGGATGTATTCACGGCGTCTTCCGGAACAGACTACCCATAGAGGCCCGAGTAGTTACGGCGTTGGAATAAATGCAATGAAAGTATCCGCCCGGCAATATTCAGCACTTTGTTTTCCTGCCTGCCGGGAAGTGAGAGATTGGAGACTTTACAAAAAGCGGCAGTTCGCTGTGCGGCATAGACAGGTTTCGAACCCGCCAAACTTACCATGAGAAAAACCAATGACAAATGAACACACCCATGCGGAGAAAATCGTCGCGCATTTCAAGGAACTGTTGAGCGATGAGGAATTGCGCTGCATCGACCCCGGGCATTTCGATGAACTGGCGCTGATGATCGAGGCGGCCATCGATGCCTCGGTACTCGATGCCCAGGAAAGAACTGCCGATAAAATCATGCAGCTTGCCAACGATGTCAGGAATCTGGCGGAACGTGGGCATTGAAAGCGGTTTTGCAAGCATACTTACCGCATATGAAAATTTAGCAAATCATGCACCGATAATTTGAAAATTCTCAGTTAATAGCGAGCGCAAATTATCGACATGCTTTTCTGGTTCAGAAAAGAAATTCTCGCAGGCTTGAATTCTTTGAATGGTAACTACTCACCCCTACCGGAAGAAGCCCCTGTAGGTGGTCTGTGTAGGAAGTGTCTATGGCAGGGATGCCAAAGCCAAGCCTGCAGGGACGTATTCACGGCGTCTTCCGGAACAGACCAATAGGGGCCCAAGTAGTAATACTGAAATTTTGTAACCCGTCATTATCATGGTGATGGACTACCAATGGACGACCGCTTTGAATTGATGGGTACTGATCGAATGTACACAGTTTTCGTCACTGCCATTGATCCATTCAAGTGAAGTCGCCCGGAGGGCGATGCACAATCACCGCCGGCCTTCAATTTCCCGCATGGTTGCGTTGATCCAGGCTTCCACTTCCTGGTTGATTTCCTGGGCCTTGCGGCCCTTGGTCTGGATCAGCGGGCCGATGCGCACGGTGATGGTGCCGGGATATTTCAGGAAGCTGTTGCGTGGCCAGAAGGTGCCGGCATTGTGAGCGATGGGAATCACCGGGTAGCCGGAGCGCTGCGCCAGCAGAGCGCCGCCGGCGTTGAATTTCCTCTGTTCGCCCGGCGCGATGCGCGTGCCTTCGGGGAAGATCACCACGGAAAAGCCCTCCCGCAGTCTTGCCGTGCCTTGCGAGATCAATGCCTGCAGTGCGACTTTTTTCAGTTGCCGGTTGATGGCGATATGCTTCAGCGTGGACATGGCCCAGCCCCACACCGGAATCCACAGCAATTCACGCTTCAAAACGAACACCAGCCTGCCGGGCAGTATCTTGAACAATGCCAGGGTCTCCCAGGCGGACTGGTGTTTGCTCAGGTAGATGACATTGCCGTCGGTGGGAATATGCTCCAGGCCTTGGACGCGGTAGTCGATGCCACAAAAGTATTTGGCCCCCCATTGCACCAGGTCCACCCAGAACATCGCCAGGCGGTAGCGATATTCGAAGGGGAAGAATACCAGCAGCAGCACGATGGGACCGATCATCAGCATGGTGATCGTGGTGCTGACGAAGAACAGCAGTGAGCGGAGGTAGAGCAGGAATTTGTTACCCTGCCAGGAGGTATTGAACTGCGTCATGGAGATTCTCGAAAACAGGTACGTCGATGTCAGGGTTGTCGGCCAGGGTCTGTCTGCCCTTGCCGGTTTTCACCAGGATCGGTGCAGCGCCGACGGCCCGGGCGGCCTGGATGTCGCGCAGCGAGTCGCCGACCAGAGGGAGGCCCCGCAATTCGACCTGGCAGTCTCTGCCGAAGGCCTGCAGCAGGCCGGGCCTGGGCTTGCGGCAGGAACAGCCGTCCCCGGGGCCGTGCGGGCAGAAATAGATTGTGGTGATCCTGCCGCCATGCGCCTCGACCATGCGCTGCATTTTGTCATGGATTCGCTTTAGCGTGTCGAGGTCGAACAACCCCCTTGCCAGCCCGGACTGGTTGCTGATGACCACGACCCCGATGCCATGCCGGGTGAGTTCGGCGATCGCCTCCAGGCTGCCGGGAAGCGGCCGCCATTCATCGGGTGACTTGATGAAGGCGTCGGAATCGGCGTTGATGACGCCGTCCCGGTCCAGCAGCACGTATTCGGGCAAAGGCATCGGTCAGGAAGACAGCCGGGAAATATCGGCAATCTGCAGGAACAGGTCGGCGAGCAGGGTCAGCAGGGCCAGGCGTCTGGCGCGCAACTGCAGGTCGTCGGTCATGACCATGACGTGGTCGAAAAAAGCGTCCACATCGCCCTGCAGGCGGGCCAGACGCGTCAGGGCCGCCTGGTAGTCGCGTTGTTCCAGCAAGGGCTGTATGTCCCGCTGCGCCTGTTGCGCCGAGGCCAGCAACTGCTGTTCCTGGGGTTCCGACTGGGCGCCGATCTCCGTGGCGGGTTCGGTTTCGGACTTGCGCAGGATGTTGCGGATGCGCTTGTTAGCGCTGGCCAGACTTTCCGCCTCCGGCAGTTGGCTGAAGACCTTGACGGCCTGCAGGCGGGCCATGAAATCCAGCGGGTTGCCCGGTTTGACCTGCAGCACCGAGGCAAATTCATTGGCGCTGTAGCCCTGCTCCAGGCAATAGCTCTTCAGGCGGTCGAAGACGAAATCGATGACCTGGCTGCGGGTTTCCTGACGGTCGAAGCTATGCGTGTATTGCTGCAGGGCGAAATCGATCGCCGCCACCAGGTCCAGGTCCAGATCGTTCTCGATCAGGATGCGCAGCGTGCCGAAGGCGGCCCGGCGCAGCGCATAGGGATCCTTATCGCCGCTGGGGATCAGGCCGGCGCTGAAAATGCCGGTCAGGGTGTCGATCTTGTCGGCCATGGACAGGATCTGGCCGGTCGCATGGCCGGGCGTCGGACTGCCGGACTGTTTCGGGAAGTACTGTTCCTCCAGGGCCGCCGCGACTTCCGGACGTTCACCATCGGCAGCGGCATAGTAGCGCCCCATGACCCCTTGCAGACTTGGGAATTCGCCGACCATCTCTGTCAGCAGGTCGGTTTTTGCCAGCAGCGCCGCGCGTTTCGGCAGCTCCGGATCGATCTGCAATGTCTGGGCGATATATTCCACCAGTTGCTCCAGGCGGCGGGTCTTGTCGGCCAGCGAACCCAGCTTGTTCTGGAAGATGATGTTGGCCAGGTCCAGAACGCGTTCGTCCAGGCGCCGTTTGCGGTCCTGGTTCCAGAAGAATTCCGCATCGGCGAGGCGCGGCGCGATGACCCGTTCATTGCCTTCCCGAACGGATTCGGGGCGGGTGCTTTCGATGTTGCTGAAGGTGATGAAATGGGGCAGCAGTCTGCCGTCCGGACCTTTGACCGGAAAATATTTCTGGTTGGTCTGCATCGTGGAGATCAGCACCTCGTCGGGCAGATCCAGAAAGCGCCGGTGGAAATTGCCGGTAACCGCGACGGGCCATTCGTTCAGCGCGGCGACCTCCTCCAGCAGATCCGCCTCGATATGTGCTGTGCCGCCCACGGCGATGGCGGCTTCTTCAGCCGCCGCACGGATCTGGGCCTGGCGTCCGGCGAAATCGACGATCACCTTGCCTTCCTGCAGCAGTTTCTGCTCATAGTGCGTTGCATCCTGCAGTGCGATCCGTTCCGGGGCATGGAAGCGGTGCCCCTGGGTATAACGGTCGGTGGTCAGACCCAGGATCTTTGTATCGATGACGGCGCCGCCATACAGCAGCAGCACCCAGTGTACGGGCCTGACGAATTCGCTGCTGGAGGAGCCCCAGCGCATTCTTTTGGCGATGGGCAGTGTGTGGATGCTGTGCCGGATGATGTCGGGGAGCAGTTCTGTGGCGGATTGTCCCTTGATTTCCTGGGTGAATGCCAGCCACTGGCCCTTGTCGGTGCTGATCCGCTGCAGTTGTTCGACCGTCACGCCGCAGCTCCTGGCAAAACCTTCGGCAGCCTTGCTGGGTTTGCCGTCGGCGTCGAAGGCGGCCTGCAGCGCCGGGCCGCGTTTCTGTATGGATCTGTCCGGCTGGGCAGGACTCAGGTCCTCGACGAGCACCGCCAGCCGCCTCGGTGTTGCATAGGCTTGGCAGTTGCCATGATCGAGATCGGCCTTGTCCAGGCCATTTCTGATGTTTTCCAGCAGCGCATTGCTCAGTTTCAGCAGCGACTTCGGAGGCAGTTCCTCGCAGCCCAGTTCGAAAAGTAAGTGCCTGTTGTCAGTCATGAGTCAGGCCTCGGTCTTGCTGAGCATGGGGAAGCCCAGCGCCTCCCGGCACTGGTAGTAGGTTTCCGCCACGGATTTGGACATGTTTCTGACTCTGAGGATGTAGTGCTGGCGCTCGGTCACGGAAATGGCATGGCGCGAATCCAGCAGATTGAAGGTGTGCGAGGCTTTCAGGACCATTTCGTAGGCGGGCAGGGGCAGATTCTGTTCGATCAGCTTGCGGCACTCCTGTTCATAGGTGTCGAAGCAATGCAGCATGAAATCGATATTGGCATGCTCGAAGTTGAAGGCCGACATTTCCACTTCGTTCTGCCGGTATACATCACCGTAGCTGATGGCGCCATGGGGCCCCTGCACCCAGGTCAGGTCATAGACGCTTTCGACACCCTGCAGATACATGGCGATGCGCTCCAGGCCATAGGTGATTTCACCACTGACCGGCCGGCATTCCAGTCCGCCGACCTGCTGAAAATAGGTGAACTGGGTCACTTCCATGCCATTCAGCCAGACCTCCCAGCCCAGTCCCCAGGCGCCCAGCGTCGGTGATTCCCAGTTGTCCTCGACGAAGCGCACATCGTGTTCCAGCAGGTCCAGTCCCAGATGGCGCAGGGAATCCAGGTAGAGTTCCTGTATATTGGTGGGTGAGGGCTTGAGCAGGACCTGAAACTGGTAGTAATGCTGCAGGCGGTTGGGGTTTTCGCCGTAACGTCCGTCGGTGGGGCGGCGCGAAGGCTGCACGTAGGCGGTGTTCCAGGGTTCGGGGCCGATGGCGCGAAGAAAGGTGGCGGGATGGAAGGTGCCCGCTCCGACTTCCTGATCCAGCGGCTGCAGCAGGATGCAGCCCTGTCCGGACCAGTATGCCTGCAGGCTCTGGATCAGGCCCTGAAAAGTCATCAGATCATAATATGCGCTTGACACGGTGGTTTTTTGCCCCGAAAGCTAAAAAAGCGCCAATTATAACGTAGAATTCGGCTTTGGACATGCCCGGCATTGCTTTGCCGGCACGACTGGACCCGATTCCGACGCAGTGTCTGGAACGGACCGGAAAAATTCTTAGGCAGACAGGAGCGGAGTATCCGAACATGGTAAAAATTCTCGCACTTTCCGGCAGTGCCCGGAAGCAATCCTATAATCAGAGGCTGGTCAGAATCGCCGCGACAGGCGCAAAAATAGCCGGGGCGGAAGTGACGGAAATCAATCTGGCGGATTTTCCCATGCCGATCTTCAACCAGGATCTAGAAGCGGAACAGGGCATGCCGGAAGCGGCCGGGGCCATCAAGAAGCTGATGATCGGGCACGATGGCATGCTGATCGCCTCCCCGGAATACAACAGCGCCTATTCAGCATTGCTGAAAAACGCCATCGACTGGGCGTCGCGCAAGGAAGTGGAATCGGAACCGCCATTGCAGGCCTTCCGTGGCAAGGTGGTGACTCTCATGTCGGCATCGCCGGGAGCGTTGGGTGGCTTGCGGGGGCTGGTGGTGCTGCGCATGCTGCTGGGAAACCTGGGCATGATCGTGCTGCCCGGGCAGCAGGCAATCGCCCATGCCGGGAAGGCCTTTCATGGGGACGGGTCACTGCTGGATGACGGTCAGCAGCAGGCGGTGATGGCCTTGGGTCGGGAGTTGGCTGGCACCTTGCAGAAGCTGGTTTAGAAGGGCTGCGGATCGACCCGGTTGTGCAGGACAAATTCAGAAAAAACAGGCTCAAATTTAGGCTCGTTTCTGTGAGGCAATTCGAAGTTTCAGGATTAAGTTGTTATCGCAGTTGAGAAATGAGAAGTTGATCACAATTTCTGTGGATAAGTCTGTGCATTGTCTGTTTCAAAAGGCCCCTAAGGCGCGTAATTATTACAGTTTCGCTCTGTACATGAC
>JANEMG010000417.1 GCA_024511045.1 Gammaproteobacteria bacterium
CACTTGAAAATTTAGCAGCCAGAAACAGCCGGCTAATAGAAACATATCACATATTAACAAATGCTTACGGCATTTTCTGGTGCTACTGTTTTGCTAAATTATGATTTGCCAACGGTATAGCAATGTTTTTCAACAGGTTACAGAGAAACTGGCGATCCATGGAAAACAATTGGGCTATGACGGATGGACAGGGGTTCACTGTCTGGCAACGATTTCAACCACGGTACAACGATAAAAAATCAAGAAAAACAGCTGTATTTGAACATCGCTTGAGAGAAACAATATTCCATATGGTTTTTGCCCGCAAACGGTAACGACCAGTTCGATACCGGCAGGCCTCGACATGCTCCATGTCTGTCCTTTCCGATATCGATACCAGTGGCCAGAATGCGCTGCTGATGACGAGTTCGGGTTTATTCGCTCAACCCAAGATGAGCGGCAAAAGTCCTGTTTAGAAAAGAATTTTAGCGCTAACGAGCCACAGATTTTTTAACCTAAAGACCGGAGAATTCATCTGGCTATCGTAGATCGTGATCAAACAGCTGCAATTGTTATGACATGCTCTGCCCGACCCTGATTCAATGCCATTCGTGTTGACACTGCCAACTGGCATTCTGAATCGATACCAAGCCCAGAATTAAAATAATCAACCGCCGCATCGACCTGCAGCAGCAGTACCATACGCTGTGAAGGAACATTGGCAACCAGTTAAAGAGTGCAATGAGGCCAATCTGTCAAGCGGCCCCCTTTGACCGATATTTTTTATGAATCTCAAGGTGTTTCCAGAATAAAATCAGAGGTGGTCAAAAGCATGAATTCTGTCGAATGGAGCAGGATAGACACAAGGATAAATGAATGAAAAGAATGCTGATCAACGCAACTCAAGCAGAAGAGTTGCGTGTTGCTTTGGTCGATGGCCAGAAACTTTATGATTTCGATATCGAGGTTCCTTCCAAGGAACAAAAAAAATCCAACATCTACAAGGGTATCATAACCCGCGTCGAACCCAGCCTGGAGGCCGCTTTTGTCAACTATGGCGCGGAGAAACACGGCTTCCTGCCTTTCAAGGAAATTTCCCCGGAATTCTACCAGACTGAAAAACAACCCCAGGGAGAGGGCCGGGGCAGTATCAAGGACCGCCTCAAGGAAGGCCAGGAAGTCCTGGTCCAGATTGAAAAAGAAGAACGCGGCAACAAGGGCGCCGCCCTGACAACCTATATCAGCCTGGCCGGAACCTATCTGGTACTGATGCCCAACAACCCCAAAGCCGGTGGCATTTCCAGACGCATCGAAGGTGATATTCGCAAGGAATTACGCGCCGCCATGGCGGAACTGGAGATCCCGGAAAGCATGGGCCTGATCATCCGTACTGCCGGTTGCGGCAAAAGTCCGGAAGAACTGCAGTGGGACCTGAATTACCTGATCCAGCTCTGGGAAGCCATTGAACGCTCGGCCAATGAACACAAGGCACCGTTCCTGATCTTTCAGGAAAGCAATGTCATCATCAGGGCGCTGCGCGACCACCTGCGCGGCAACATCGACGAGATCCTGATCGATAACGAGGAATCTTTCAAACTGGTGCAGAATTTCCTGAAACAGGTCATGCCGCACTTTCTGGCCAAGGCAAAACTGTATTCGGATCCGGTACCACTGTTCAGCCGCTACCAAATCGAATCACAGATCGAAATGGCCTACAGCCGTGAGGTTTCATTGCCCTCCGGTGGTTCTATCGTCATCGACCATACCGAGGCTTTGACCTCCATCGACATCAACTCGGCGCGCTCCACACGTGGCAGTGATATCGAAGAAACAGCCTTGAATACCAATCTGGAGGCTGCCGACGAAATTGCCCGGCAGCTGCGTTTGCGCGACCTGGGCGGCCTGTTCGTCATCGATTTTATCGACATGATGGCCGGTAAAAACCAGCGCGCTGTCGAGAATCGTCTGCGGGAGGCATTGAAAATCGACCGCGCCCGCATCCAGACCGGGCGCATCTCCCGGTTTGGCCTGATGGAAATGTCCCGGCAGCGGTTGCGGCCATCGCTGGGTGATTCCAGCCAGCTTCCCTGCCCCCGCTGCAAGGGACAGGGTTCGATACGCAATGTCGAGTCGGTTGCCCTGTCGGTCCTAAGGGTCATCGAAGAGGAAGCGATGAAAAAGGGCACGGAGAAAGTCGTCGCACATCTGCCCATCGAATGTGCGACATTCCTGCTCAACGAAAAACGGCCAGCCATCGAACAAATCGAATCTCTGCTGAAAGTCGGCATCGTCATTCTGCCAAGCAAGCACCTGGAAACGCCCGCTTATGACATAG
>JANEMG010000083.1 GCA_024511045.1 Gammaproteobacteria bacterium
CGGCTTTGGATGAGAATTTTGCCAGGGTTTGCCCCAAACCCGGCAATCCCCCCGGAAATTCTCTGGTCACTGTGCTGCTGCGCATGGTGGCTTGAATAATTTCTGGGAAACTTCAGATCCAGCAGTAGATTGCCGGCATTTCGCCGATGAATTTATCGTCCAGAACCAGGCGAAATGTCCTTGCTGCGGGAATCTGCGTCAGGATTGAGCGGCACGACCACAGCCTGGAAAGGAAAATGCCGAGGCGCAGGCCAGATTTTCCGGAAGGCGGGAATATATCCCCTTTTGTACGCAAGGCGGGGCTGTTCAGCGGCTTGCCAGGGCTTTTTTCAATGCCTGCAGGAATGCCTGGTTTTGTTCCGGTTTTCCCACCGTGACGCGCAGGCAGTCCTGCAGCAGGCCGCCCTGTGGATGCAGGTTCTTGATCAGGATGCCTTGCGCCTTGAGTGCCTGGAAGACCGGAGTTGCCCGGTTTTCCTCGCAGCGGAAGAGTATGAAATTGGCCTGGCTGGGATAGACCGTGATACCGGAAAGGGCCTGCAGTCGCTCCTCTAGCCAGCTTCTTTGCCGGCAGATTTCCTGTGTCTGGCGGTCGAACAGCGGCTTCTGTGACAGGGCGAAGTCCGTGCTGATCTGGCTCAGGGTATTGATGTTGTAAGGCAGCCGCACCTTGTCGAGTTGCGCGATGAGTTCCGGGTGGCCGGCGATGTAGCCCAGGCGCAGCCCGGCCAGGCCCGTCTTGGAAACGGTGCGCATCACCAGCAGGTGGGGAAAATCCTGCAGCGTTTCCATGAAACTGGCGTCGGTGAAGGGGGCGTAGGCTTCGTCGACAATCACCAGACCGGGGGCAAGCTGCAGGATTTCCAGAATGTCCTGTCTGTGGAACAGATTGCCGGTGGGGTTGTTGGGATAGGCGAGAAAGATCAGCGACGGCTGCAGTTGACCGATGGCCAGACGCATGGCGGGCATGTCCAGCGCAAAGTCCTGCGCCTGCAGCGGGATGCCCTGGCAGCGATGTCCCAGGCAGCGGCTGATCTGTCCATACATGACGAAGCCGGGTTCCGGTGTCAGCACCACGGAATCGTCCGTCAACGCCATGATCAGCAACTGGATGATTTCATCGGAACCGTTGCCCAGCAGCAAACCACAGTCTTCTGGGATCTGGAATACCCGGCGGATGGTTGCCGCCAGTTGCAGGGCGCGGGGATCCGGATAGCGGTTCAAGTGACAATGCCGCAGCCTGTCCAGCCAGTCACGGAGGAGGCTGTCCGGCCAGTCATAGGGGTTTTCCATGGCGTCCAGCTTGATCAGCCCTGCGGCATCGGCGACGTGATAGGCGGACAGCGCCAGGATTTCCGGCCGGAAGACAGCCTGCAGGATTTTGTCAGGCGTCATTGCTGCGATATTCCGCCGAGCGGGCATGAGCCGTCAGGCTTTCTCCCCGGGCCAGGCGCGCTGCGATGCGGCCCAGTTTGTCGGCGCCTTCCGCGGAGCAGAAAATCAGGCTGGAACGCTTCTGAAAATCGTATACCCCCAGCGGTGAGGAATAGCGGGCGGTGCTGGATGTGGGTAGTACATGGTTGGGACCTGCGCAGTAGTCACCCAGGGCTTCGGCGGTGTAACGGCCCATGAAGATGGCGCCGGCATGGCGGATTTTTTCGCTCAGCGGCAGCGGTTCGGCGACCGACAGTTCCAGGTGCTCAGGGGCGATCTGATTGGCCACGGTCGCGGCCTGATCGAGATCGTCGACCAGGATCAGCGCCCCCCGCGAAGACAGCGAGGCTTCGATCACTGCGGCCCGTTCCATGGTGGGCAGCAGCGTGGCGATGCTCTGCTGCACCCGGTCGAGAAAGCCGGCATCATCGGAGATCAGTATGGCCTGGGCGTTTTCATCGTGCTCGGCCTGGGAGAACAGATCCATGGCGATCCAGTCCGGGTCGGTTTTGCCATCGCAGATGATCAGTATTTCCGAGGGGCCTGCGATCATGTCGATGCCCACCTGACCGTAGACCAGCTTTTTCGCGGTGGCGACGTAGATGTTGCCGGGACCGACGATTTTGTCCACGGGCGGTATGGTTTCCGTACCATAGGCCAGCGCCGCGACCGCCTGTGCACCGCCCACGGTGAAGGCCTTGTCGACGCCGGCCAGATGGGCGGCAGCCAGCACCAGGTCATTCAATTTTCCCTGGGGCGCGGGTACCACCATGATCAGTTCGCCGACGCCGGCCACCTTTGCCGGGATGGCATTCATCAGTACCGAAGACGGGTAGGCTGCCTTGCCGCCCGGGACATAGAGTCCCACCCGGTCCAGGGGGGACACTTTCTGGCCCAGAATGGTGCCGTCCGCTTCGGTAAACTGCCAGGACTGCAGTTTTTGCTGCTGGGCATAGGCGCGGATGCGGTCTGCGGCGGTCTGCAGGTCATCGGCCATTACCGAAGGCAGTGCCTGCCATGCCGCCTGCAGCTGCTGCGCCGGGATTTCCAGCTGCGCAGCGTCCTGGATCGCGGTCCGGTCGAAGCGGTTGCTGTAGGCGAGCAGGGCGGCATCGCCATTGCTACGTACATCGGCAATGATATCCAGCACCTGCTGGTGGATTTCCCGGTCTTCTGCTGCGTTCCAGGCCAGCAGGGTTTTCAGCCGGGCACTGAAATCTGCCGCGGAAGCATGCAAACGGGTAATACTGGGAGGAGTCATGGCTGTTATTCCGCGAGAATTTTTTCAAACTGGTCGATCAGGGATTGAATCGCCAGATGCTTCATTTTCATGGACGCCTTGTTCACGATCAGGCGCGAGGAGATCCGGGTGATCAATTCCCGCGGCTCGAGGCCATTGGCCTTCAGGGTGTTGCCGGTATCCACCAGGTCGACGATGCAATCGGCAAGGCCGACCAGCGGTGCCAGTTCCATGGAGCCGTACAGTTTGATGATTTCCGCCTGCACGCCCTGGCTGGCAAAATAATTCTGGGCGATTTTGACATATTTGGTCGCCACCCGCACCCGGCGCGGCATTTCCGAGACGTCTCGCGGCATGGCGGTCATCAGCCGGCATTTCGAAATGCCCAGGTCCAGGGGTTCATAGAGACATTCCGCACCATGTTCCAGCAATACATCCTTGCCGGCGATGCCCAGATCGGCAGCGCCGTATTCGACGAAAGTGGGCACGTCGGTGGCCCGGATGATGACCAGTTTGACGTCGTCCTGGTTGGTATCAAGGATCAGCTTGCGGGATTTTTTTGGATCGTCGGCCGGCGTGATGCCGGCCTGTTCCAGCAGCGGCAGGGCTTCTTCGTAGATTCTGCCCTTCGATATGGCGATGGTTAACATTACAGGTCCTGGTTGGGAGAGCAAGTTTTTGCACACGGAATTTTCCGGTCAAGCCGGCTGGATGTCAAGGCGTTCACTGAACCGGGGCTTCTCACTGGGGTACCCGGCGGATGGATGCCCCCAGCTGCGCCAGTTTTTCCTCGATATGATCGTAGCCGCGGTCGATGTGGTAGATTCTGTCGACGATGGTTTCGCCCTGGGCGACCAGGCCGGCCAGCACCAGGCTTGCCGATGCACGCAGGTCGGTTGCCATGACCGGCGCAGCGGTCAGGTGATCGACTCCGGTGCAAATCGCGGTATGTGACTCCAGTCGGATGTCGGCGCCCATGCGCTGCATTTCCTGGACATGCATGTAGCGGTTCTCGAACACTGTCTCGGTAATGATGCCGACGCCTTCGGCGATGGTGTTGAGGGCCGTGAACTGGGCCTGCATGTCGGTGGGAAAAGCCGGGTAGGGGGCTGTGCGAACGGACACCGCCCTAGGTTTTCTGCCCTGCATGTCCAGTTCGATCCAGTCCGGGCCCACGCTGAGGCTGGCTCCGGTTTCACGCAGTTTGGCCAGCACCGCGTCGAGAATGTCGGGGCGGGTGTCCTTGACCCTGACCTTGCCGCCGGTGATCGCTGCGGCAACCAGGTAGGTGCCGGTTTCGATGCGGTCCGGGAGAATGTCGTAGTGCAGATCGCTGCAGCCCAGGCGCTGCACGCCATGGACTTCCAGGATATCGGTGCCGATGCCGGAGATCTGCGCGCCCAGTTTGTTGAGAAAATTTGCAAGATCCGTGACTTCCGGTTCCCGGGCGGCATTTTCGATGATGGTCTTGCCGTCGGCCAGCGTCGCCGCCATGAGCAGGTTTTCGGTGCCGGTAACGGTGATCTGGTCCAAAACCAGGCGGGCGCCGTGCAGACGCTTCGCCCGGGCATGAATATAACCACCCGCCACTTCGATTTCCGCACCCATCTGCGCCAGGCCACGCAGATGGATGTCCACGGGCCGGGTGCCGATCGCGCAGCCGCCCGGCAGGGAAACGTGCGCCTCGCCAAATCGGGCCAGCAATGGGCCCAGAACGAGGATCGATGCGCGCATGGTGCGCACCAGTTCATAGGGGGCTTCGAAACTCTCGATGGTGCTGGAATCCACCTCGATGTTCATTTTTTCATCGATGCTCAGAAAAACCCCCATCTGCCCCAGCAATTCCATGGTCGTGGTGATGTCGTGCAGGTGGGGAATGTTGCCGATGCTGACCGCCGTATCGGACAACAGGGTCGCCGCGAGAATGGGCAGTGCGGAATTTTTTGCACCGGAAATGCGCAGCTCGCCGGAGATCGGTTTGCCGCCTTGAATGATGAGTTTGTCCATGGTGTGTTGTTGTTTGCTTCAGGGTTGATTGGTTGCTGCCGCTATAGCGCAGGTGGAACAGGGGCTGAGCGGGAATATCGCTGTGTCACTGCGACTGCCGCAAAAGATCGGCAAAGCCGTTGGCTTCGGCCAGTTCCAGCAGTTGCTCGGGCATATGTTTAAACAGTAACTGGAACTGCCGGTTTCTGGCAAGTTTCAGCCATTCGATCAACAGGGCCAGGCCGGCGCTGTCGACAGCGGTGACCTGGCCAAGATCGACAGTGATCCGGCTGCCTGATTTTGCCAGGGGCAGTGCGGAGACGGTTTTTTTGTCGATGCCGGCAAAGGTCAGGTCGCCGCAGACAACGATGTCGTTCCGGCCCCGTCGATGTATGGTCAGAGAACTCAATCGCTTTCCTCGGCCTGGTCGAACAGATACTTGCCGATGATCTCCTCCAGCACCAGTGCGGATTGGGAGATGTCGATTTCGTCGCCATCCTGCAAAAAGTCTTCCGAACCGCCCGGTTCCAGGCTGACGTATTGCTCCCCGAGCAGGCCTGCGGTAAAGATGCTGGCGGTGGTGTCATCGGGCAGCCGGTTGTATTGTTTCTCGATGCGCATTGTCACCACTGCCTGGTACTGCTGGTCATCGAAGCCGATGGCGCTGACCCGGCCGATGCGCACGCCGGCGACGGTGACCGGCGACTTCACTTTCAAGCCGCCGGAGTTCTCGAAGCGGGCGACAATCACATAGCCCTCCGGTTCCACGAAGGTGCTCAGATTGCTGACCTGCATGGACAGAAACAAAAAAGCGACGATGCCGGATGCGACGAACAGTCCAACCAGTGTGTCGAGTGTCTTGGAATGCTGCATGTCAGTCGTCTCCAAACATGAGTGCAGTGAGGATAAAGTCTAGGCCCAGGGTGGCGAAGGCGGAATTGACCACGGTACGGGTCGTGGCCCGGCTGACGCCTTCCGATGTGGGCACCGCGTCGTAGCCTTCGAACAGGGCGATCCAGCTGGTGACAAAACCGAAAACGATGCTTTTTATGACGCCGTTGAGAATGTCGTCCTGAAAATCGATGTTGGCCTGCATCTGCGACCAGAAGGCGCCGTCATCGACGCCCAGCAGACCGACGCCGACCATTTGCCCGCCCAGTACGCCGATCATGCTGAACAATGCCGCCAGCAGGGGCATGGAAACGAATCCGGCGAAGAAACGCGGGGCGATGATGCGTTTCACCGGGTCCACCGCCATCATTTCCATGCCGGATAGCTGCTCGGTGGCCTTCATCAGGCCGATTTCCGCGGTCAGGGCGGAGCCGGCCCGGCCGGCAAACAACAATGCCGAGACCACGGGCCCCAGTTCCCTGACCAGTGATGTGGCGACCATGACGCCCAGGGTTTCCTCCGCACCGAAATCGGAAAGGATATAGTAGCCCTGCAGGCCCAGCACCATGCCGACAAACAGGCCGGAAATAGTTATGATCAGGAAGGTCAGGACCCCGACCGAATACAGTTGTCTGACCAGCAGTCCCGGGCGGCGCAGGATTTCGCTGCTGCCGGACAGGACATGGAGCAGGAAAAATGTGCCCCGACCCAGTTTGGTCAGTCTTTGCAGGGTGATATTGCCAAGCTGCTGTAGTGTGTAGAGCATCGAGCTTTATCCCGTGAAGTGTGTTGGCAGCCGCAATGGCAGAAGTGTCGAGGTGGCGGTCATGGATTGCGAATAGTGCTGTTACTGCCGCTCTGACTGCAAGAGATCTTCCAGATAGTCGTCATCGGTGTAATGAAAACGCACCGGCCCGTCGGCATCACCCTGCATGAATTGTCTGACCCAGCTGGATTCCGACCGGGCGATCTGCTCCGGGGTGCCCTGTCCAACCACCTTGCCGTCGGAGATCAGATAGATATAATCCGCGATGGCGGCGGTTTCCTGGACATCATGGGAAACCACGATGCTGGTCAGGTGCAGGGTTCTGTTCAGCATCCTGATCAGTTCCACCAGCACACCTAGGGAAATGGGATCCTGGCCGGTGAAAGGCTCATCGTACATGATCATCACCGGGTCCAGGGCGATGGCGCGCGCCAGGGCTACGCGTCGGGCCATGCCGCCCGACAGTTCGTTGGGCATCAGGTCCCGCGCACCGCGCAGGCCAACCGACTGCAGTTTCATCAGCACCAGCGTGCGAATCAGCGATTCCGTCAAGCGGGTGTGTTCGCGCAGCGGAAAAGCGACGTTGTCATAGACCGACATGTCGGTCAGCAGGGCGCCGCTCTGGAACAGCATGCCCATGCGTTTGCGCAGGTTGTACAGGTCTGCGAGGCGCAATTGGTGGACGTTTTCACCGTCGACGATGATGCGCCCCTGATCCGGGTGAAGCTGGCCGCCGATCAGTTTCAGCAGGGTGGTTTTTCCGGTGCCGCTGGGCCCCATGATGGCGGTGATTTTTCCGCGGGCGAACTGCATGGAAATATCGTCGAATATTTTTCTCTCTCCCCGGGAAAAGGACAGGTTTTGTATGGTGACGATGTCGTCGGTTTGCATTGCGCTGTTCAGCATGTTTTTCAGTCGTTTTGAGTTATGCTGTCCGGCATCGTTTGCTGTACCGGATAAAATAACCGATCGGCAGCAGGGCTTGTTGCGGGGCTTGAACTGTTCTCTGAACATGTGCCTGGGAAAAATTGCGCAGGTAATTCTTGCCTTGTTTCCGGCAGTTCCGGTAGGGTCCCATATTTTTCTTACCTGCAGCTGAAGCGAGCAGCTGCAATGGCAGATCAAACGATCTATTGTCACTACTAGTCTTGATAAAGTCAATCGGATTGTGGTGGTAAAAAGCGGCAAATTTCGCTGGAGCATGGCATAATACACGGTTTTTTGAGGCTGTATTCTATGTGGGTAGACGTGCTGGGTCTGCTGGCAGGATTGCTGATCCTGGTTTTTTCGGCAGACCGGTTCATCGCTGGGTCGGCGTCCATTGCCAGGAATTTTGGTGTTTCACCCTTGCTCATTGGTTTGACGATCGTCGGCTTTGGCACTTCGGCGCCGGAGATCCTGGTCTCGGGAATCGCCTCTTGGCAGGGCAACAGTGGTTTGGCGATAGGCAACGCCCTGGGTTCCAATATTGCCAATATCGGTTTGATTCTGGGCTGTACCGCAGTAGTCGCACCGGTTGCGATACATTCGAAAATGTTGAAAAGAGAGTTGCCGATCTTGCTGGTGACCTGTGTTGCCTGCTATTTGCTGGTGGCCGACAATTATTATCTGGGTGTGGCCGATGCGTTCACTATGCTGGCCGGGCTGCTGGTTTTCATGTTCTGGCTGGTCCATACCGCCGTCAGGGAAAGAAGCATGGATCCCTATAGCAGGGAACTGGAAAGCGAGCTGCCGGAAGTATTGCCCAATCTCCTGGCCTGGCTGTATTTTTTCATCGGTCTGGCAGGGTTGCTGCTCAGTTCCCGGCTACTGGTCTGGTCGGCGGTGAATATTGCCAATTTCTTTGGCATCAGTGATCTGGTGATCGGCCTGACCATAGTGGCCCTGGGCACCAGTCTTCCGGAACTGGCCGCCACGGTGTCCAGCGTTCTGAAGAAGGAAGACGATTTGGCGATTGGCAATATTATCGGTTCCAACATGTACAACATGCTGGCGGTCTATTCCCTGCCCGGCCTGATTGCTCCCGGGGCTGTTCTGGGCAGTGTCGTGGACCGGGATTTTCCGGTCATGCTGGCATTCACCGCCGTGTTGTTCGTTCTGGCCCGGGGAAGAATGCGCAAGGGAAAAATATGCCGCCTCGAAGCTATGGCCTTGCTGCTGGCTTATCT
>JANEMG010000084.1 GCA_024511045.1 Gammaproteobacteria bacterium
GTTCTATTGAGGTGTGATTTGGATTTCAAGTTCCCAATATTATACCTCTTTAGAGCGCACTATTCATTTACAATCAACAAGTTATTCTGTTTTTCTGAACTCCGAAACTTTAGTACCAATATATGGCTGGCCTTTCTGGGGTATCAGTAAATCTACCTTCTCACCCACCTGCAGATTCTGTAATGCACCGACCGGCATCTGTATGAACTCCACTTCAACGCTCTCCGGGACAGAAGCGGGCTTTTCCTGTCGTGGTATGGATTTCCACAGCTGCCTTGGTTCTTTCCGGGAAAGTTCTGAAGCTGGTTTCTGGATCGTTGCAGTTTTTGTCCGGGCGTTGGGGCTATTGTTTTTTACGCCTGTATTTTTGACCAATCCGCCTGGTGCCAGATCGCTGCTGTCAGTTGCCCCTCTTTCAGGGGCAGATTGCTGCTGGTGTGGCGGGACCAGGAAAAAAATGGCAGCAATGGCAGCGAATACGATGGCAAGCCGGAAAAAATTCTTGTTCATATTCAATTGTGATAATTTTGCAATGGGATTTGACTGGTCCCTCAAAACCGGATGTTTTTGAAGAATTGTGTGAAAACGAATTTCTTAATTTTGGGTTGAGCTTAAATTTACAACATTAAGCTGATATTATAGGAGATCATGAATTAAGAGCCGCTTAAGTGTGACGCATGAACACAGAATAGACACGGCATAGTGTTTTTTTATAGATAGAGCTCACAAAATCAATAATGGGAAAGCTTGAATACAGCGTCAATAAACACTTGTCCAGCGTTGTGTATGCCCAGCAAAAAACGGTGAATACGATTGGTTTTTTTATTTATGGTCAATTGGCTGTATGATGTTTTTTCGCCATGATTTTAACCCGATGTCGAGACTCGCTCGATGAAAGAAGAACCCGCCGTTCATGCAGCCAGGGCATTTTTCTGCTTTGAAAAAACGGCTTCTTGCATTGATACCATAAAATTTACAAGTAAAGAGAAAATATGAAAACGCCGATTGATATTGCTGTAACCGGGGCCGCAGGACAGATCAGCTATTCCCTGCTGTTTCGTTTGGCTGCTGGGGATTTGTTTGGCCCCGATCAGCCAATTTCGCTGCATCTGCTGGAAATCACGCCAGCTATGGATGCGTTGCAAGGTGTCGTGATGGAACTCAATGACTGCGCCTTTCCGCTGCTGCAAAGCATCAAGACCACCGATGATCCCTATATTGCCTTCAAGAATGTCGATTATGCTTTTCTGGTTGGTGCCAGGCCCCGTGGTCCTGGTATGGGGCGCAAGGATTTATTGGAGAGCAATGCAGCAATATTCTCGGAACAGGGCAAGGCCTTGAATGCTGTTGCCAGTCGTGATGTGAAAGTACTGGTGACGGGCAATCCAGCCAATACCAATGCCTTGATTGCCTGCAGCAATGCGCCGGATTTGGGACGCAGGAATTTTTCTGCAATGACCATGCTCGACCACAACCGGGCAATCAGTCAGCTGGCAAATAAATGTGGTGTCAGGGCGCGGGATATAAAAAACATGATCATCTGGGGGAATCATTCCGCCACCCAATATCCGGACATTCACCATGCAAAAGTGAAGGGCCAGGACGCCCTGGCCCTGGTCGATGAACAATGGTTTGTCGAAGAGTTCATTCCTTCCGTGCAACAGCGGGGTGCCGAAATCATCAAGGCAAGAGGCCTGTCCAGTGCAGCATCGGCTGCCAATGCCGCGATCGATCAGATGCGAGCCTGGGTGTCGGGTACTGAGAAGGGAGACTGGGTGAGCATGGCGGTCGTTTCCGACGGCAGTTATGGCGTGGAAGAGGGGCTGGTCTATTCTTTTCCAGTAACCGTCAACGATGGGGAGGTTTCCATAGTCGATGGCTTGGCAATCAATGACTTCAGCCAGGAAAGAATGAAGTTGACGGAAAGGGAGTTGCTGGAGGAAAGAGAGGCTGTCAGGCATCTCTTGCGCAGCTATTGATGTTCTGACAAGGCAGTTCAAAGGCGTGTGGCGCCGCAGGATGGGGGGGTGTGAAGGGCAGCGACCGGATGGAAGGCAGGATCAGGCCACCCTGTCCACCGGATTCTGTCCGGCGAAGAAGGCGGTGACATTGTCCAGCACCCGGTTGCCCATGGCCAGCCTGGTTTCTTCGGTTGCGCTGCCCAAGTGCGGCAGCAGCGTGACATTTTCCAGAGCAAGCAGGTCCTGATCGATGTTCGGTTCCCCTTCGTAGACATCGAGCCCGGCGCCGGCGATCCATTGCTGTTGCAGGGCCTTGATCAGGGCCCTGCTGTCGACGACATCACCGCGAGCCGTATTGATCAAGTGGGCTGTGGGGCGCATCAGCTTCAGGCGCCGTTCGTTGATCAGGTGTCTTGTCGCTTTTCCACCAGGGCAATGCAGGCTGACAAAGTGCGCTTCTGTCAGCAGTTCATCGATCGTATCGCAACGTTGTGCCTGCAGTTCTTCAACAATATCCTGGGCAGGTACAAAGGGGTCGCTGAACAGGATCTGCATGCCAAAACCATGGTGGGCTCTTCTGGCCACGGCCTGGGCTATACGGCCAAAGCCGATCAATCCCAGGGTTTTTCCGGAAACTTTCTGGCCCAGCTGGTGCGTTGGACTCCAGCCATGCCACTGCCGCCTGCGTATCAGACGTTCACCTTCGGCGGCCCGGCGTGCCGACATCAATAGCAGCATCATCGTCAGATCGGCAGTACACTCGGTGAGGACTTCCGGCGTGTTGGTGACGATCAGGTTGTACTGTTTTGCTGCCTGGATGTCGATATTGTCGTAGCCCACACCAAAATTGGCAATGATCTTCGTGCGCCTGTCGGCAACGCTGAGTACCTCGGCAGTGAATCGATCGGTGACGGTGGCAAGGATGGCGTCGTAATTCTGCAGGGCGGCTTTGAGTTCCAGGGCCGACAACGGTGTGTCCTGTTTGTTCAGTTTGACGTCATAGAGCTTGCTCAATTTTTCCTCGATTGCCGCCGGCCACTTCCGTGTGACGAGGACTTTGGGTTTATTCATCTATGCTAAACCTATGCGGTTGCGCGATAGTATTCTATGGCCGCTGCAACGCCGCTGCCTGGCTGAATATCAAAACCATTGTCCAGCATTGCCATTTCCACACCGGCAATGGCCCCCAGCAGGGATACATCGTTCAAATCACCCATATGGCCAATGCGGAAAACTTTTCCGGCCACTTCCGACAGGCCGCCGCCCAGGGAGATATTGTATTTGTTGTAGGCGGTGCCGATGACATCACGGGCATCCTTGTCTTCAGGCACCACGACCGCTGAAACAGTATCCGATTCAAAACCGGGTTGGGCGCAAAGTTTCAGACCCCAGGCCGCTATGGCGCGGCGCGTGCCTTCAGCGAGGCGGTGGTGTCTGGCATAGACGTTTTCCATGCCTTCTTCCAGGAGCAGATCCAGGGATTTGCGCAGCCCGTAGAGCATGGGAATGGACGGGGTATAGGGTGTGTAGCCGTCCTTGTTGCTGGCCAGCTGGTCTCTCAGGTCCAGAAAACATCTACGAGAAGTGGAGGTTTCGCAGGCTTTCAGGGCTTTTTCACTGAAAGCCACCAGTGCGGCACCGGCCGGCAGCATGAAGCCTTTCTGTGAGCCGCTGATGGCGCCGTCGATGCCCCATTCGTCCATGCGAAAATCGAGGCTGGCGATGGAGCTTACGCCGTCGACGAACAGCAGAGCCGGATGTCTCGCGGCATCCATTGCCCTGCGAACGGCGCTGATATCGCTGGTGACGCCCGTAGCGGTTTCGTTATGGGTGGCGAGTACAGCCTTGATCTCGTGGTCGTCGTCCTCCTGCAGGCGATTCTGCAGGTCGTCGACGGGAATGCCTTCACCCCATGGGCGTTCAACGATGATGACATCGAAATCCAGGCGTTTGGCCATTGCTGCCCACAGATGGCTGAACTGGCCAAAGCGGTAGATCAGGACTTTGTCGCCAGGATTCAGCGTGTTGGTCAGGGCGATTTCCCAGCCGGCAGTCCCGGTAGCCGGGAAGATGAAGGTATGGCCGGTTTCTGTTCTGAAGATCTTTTTCAGGTCTTCCAGCAGAGGCTTCAACAGCTTGGGGAAAACAGGGGAGCGATGGTCTTCCATGTCGACATGCATCGCATTCATGATTGCTGCGGGGATATTTGTGGGACCGGGAACGTAGAGATGTTGACGACCTGCCATTGTTTTCTGCCTCTTGATGATTGACGTTCGAACGCCGTTGTCGCGGATAAAAAAACGTCCAATGATCCCATAGTTCACCATTTTCGGCAAGCCTGTATTTGCAAGGCCCAGGAGTGGGGAAATTGGCATGACAGGCTTTGCAGCGGATGAAAAATCGTAAAAAGCAATTGACAGCAACAGGTCAAAAAGTAAAAATGGCGGGTTATTTGCAGATATTCCGGGCGGCCTGCCAAGCGTCTGGATTCGTTAGGGCTGTTCCTTCAATATGATAAAAGGGCCCCAAGGACCAATCAATGAGTCATACCCTATACATTGCCTCCGTACAACGTGTGCAGCGTTGCGAATTAGCCGTACCGGGTTCCAGCCCGGAAATGTTTGAGAAAGCCTTGAAGTCCGGCGTGGATTACGTTTTCCTCGATCTGGAAGATGCCGTGGCGCCGGATGACAAGCTGCAAGCCAGAAAAAACGTCATCGAAGCGATCAACGATCTGGACTGGAAAGAACATGGCATTACCCTGTCTGTGCGCATCAACGGTCTGGATACGCAGTATATGGTGCGGGATGTCGTTGATCTGGTGGAGCAGGCGGGCACCGGACTGGATACTGTGCTGATCCCCAAAGTCGGCGTCTATGCGGATGTCTATATGGTGGAAGCCATGCTCAAGCAGTTGGAAGTGCAGCAGGGACTGAAAAATGAAATTGGCATAGAATGCCTGATAGAGACGGCCCTGGGCATGGCCAATGTCGAAGATATCGCCAGGCAGGGTGTCGCCGGGCGTCTCGAGGCGATGCATTTCGGTGTTGCCGATTACGCTGCCAGCAACCGGGCAAGGACCACCAATATCGGAGGGTTGAATCCCGATTATCCGGGAGATCAGTGGCATGCCGCGATCAGCCGCATGACGGTAGCCTGCCGTGCCTACGGGCTGCGGCCGATCGATGGCCCCTTTGGCGATATCCAGGATCCGGAAGGTTACCGGCAGGCGGCGAAAAGAGCGGCGGCACTTGGCTGTGAAGGCAAATGGGCAATTCACCCCAGCCAGATTGCCCTGGCCAACGAGGTATTCACACCACCGGCTGAGGAAGTCGACAAGGCGCGGCGGATTCTGGCGGCAATGGCTGAAGCCGCGGCACAGGGCAAGGGGGCGGCAGCCCTGGACGGGCGATTGATCGATGCCGCTTCCGAAAGGATGGCAAACAATGTCGTGCAGGCGGCCGAGGCCATAGCGGCAAAGCCTGGCAACAAGAAATCAGATCGCTGAAATACCCGTTGGTCTCGGCGAAAACGAGACTGTTCCGTTGTCGTCGGTTAACACGATTGAAAAATTTAACTTCAGCCGCACCAGGATTGCTGCGGCTCCAATGTAAAAAAATTTAAGGGGATGCTGTGGATATCCATGAATATCAAGCGAAGGAGATTCTGTCGGGTTACGGTGTAAAGATAGCGGATGGCGGCTTGGCCTACAGCCCGGAACAGGCTGTGCAGCGGGCACGGGACATCGGCGGTAATGTCTGGGTGGTCAAGGCGCAGATTCATTCCGGTGCACGAGGAAAAGCCGGGGGCATTAAAATCTGCAAGACCCACGATGAAGTGGAAGCGGCTGCCGAAGAACTGCTGGGCAAGCGACTGGTGACCCGCCAGACCGGTCCGGCGGGGAAAGTGTGCTACAGGTTGTATATCGAAGCGGGAACCAATATCGCCAGGGAACTGTATTTCTGTTTTCTGGTGGATCGGGAATCCGAACGCATCGTCATGGTTGGCTCGGCGCAGGGCGGCATGGAGATCGAGGAGCTTGCGGAAAACGATCCGCAAGCCATCACCCGAATCTATATTGAGCCGGCGG
This sequence comes from Gammaproteobacteria bacterium, assembly GCA_024511045.1. Classification (GTDB taxonomy): domain Bacteria; phylum Pseudomonadota; class Gammaproteobacteria; order Methylococcales; family Methylomonadaceae; genus JANEMG01. Next base: position 6,052 of record JANEMG010000084.1, read on the forward strand.
TGGGACTACAGGCTTTTCAGGCCAGGGAAATGGCCTTTGCACTGGGAATACCCGCATCTATGCTGAGTGCAGCGGTGAGGACCATCAAGGGCTGCTACCGGGCTTTGCGGGACAATGACGCCAGCATGCTGGAAATCAATCCGCTGGTCATTACCGCCAGTGACGAGTTGATCGCCCTGGACGCAAAAATGGCCTTCGATGACAATGCCCTGTTTCGACAGCAGAAAATCTCCGAACTACGGGACAAGACCCAGGAGGATCCCCGGGAAATGGCTGCTGCGGACCGCGGTTTGAGCTATGTCGGGCTGGATGGCGACATCGGCTGCATGATCAACGGTGCTGGTCTGGCCATGGCGACCATGGACATGATCAAGCTGGCGGGGGGTGAGCCGGCCAATTTTCTGGATGTCGGAGGCGGGGCTTCGCCGGAACGTACGGAAAAAGCTTTCCGTCTGGTCTTGGCCGATGAAGGCGTGAAGGCGATGCTGGTCAACATCTTTGCCGGCATCAACCGCTGCGACTGGATCGCCGAAGGGGTGGTCGAAGCGGTGAAAAAGATCGACTTGAAAATCCCCTTGATCGTGCGGCTGTCCGGAACCAATGTCGAGGAAGGGCGGAAAATCATCGCCGCCAGCGGTCTGCCGATCATGACTGCCGATACATTGGCCGAAGCGGCCGAGAAAGCGGTGCGTGCTCGCAATGAAATGGTCGCGGCAGTTGCGGCCCAGGAGGAAAACTGATGTCTATATTGATCGATGCAAGCACCGCCATGATCATCCAGGGGTTTACCGGGAAAATCGGTACCTTTCATGCCCAGGATATGATCAATTACGGCTCCAATGTCGTCGGCGGCATCACGCCGGGGAAAGGTGGCCAGACGTATCTTGGACGGCCGGTGTTCAATACCGTCAAGGAAGCGGTCAGGCAGGTCGGGGCGGAAGCCAGCATCGTCTTCGTACCGCCGGGATCGGCAGCGGATGCCATCATGGAGGCGGCCGATGCCGGCATCAGGTATTGCGTTGCGATTACCGATGGTATCCCGACCCAGGACATGATGAAAGTGAAGAATTTTCTGCGCCGCTTCCCCGAGTCGGAAAGAATGGTCCTGACAGGACCCAACTGTGCAGGAACGATAAGTCCAGGCAAGGCGATGCTGGGAATCATGCCGGGCCACATCTATGTCCCCGGCAACGTCGGAATTGTCGGGCGCTCCGGTACTCTCGGCTATGAGGCCGCCGACCAGATGCGTCGGCTGGGAATCGGCATCTCCACCTCGGTGGGGATTGGCGGCGATCCGATCAATGGCAGTTCACACCGGGACATCATGGAGAAGTTCGAACAGGACGATGAAACCAAACTGGTGGTAATGATCGGTGAGATTGGTGGGCCGCAGGAAGTGGAGGCAGGTATTTTTGCCAGGGAAAACATGAGCAAGCCGGTGGTCGCCTATATCGCCGGTCTGACCGCGCCGGAAGGGCGGCGCATGGGGCACGCTGGCGCGATCATTTCCTCCAGCGCGGAAAGCGCGGCGGAAAAAGTCGCCAGATTGAAGGAGCTGGGTGTCACCATTGCACCGACACCATCGGCAATGGGGGAGACCGTAGCCACGGTGCTGGCCAGGATTTCCTGAGACTGTTTTGGATTGCGGGCTGCCAACCGGGTCTGCTGTTCCGATAACCACTGCTAGGCTGGAGTTCGGTCGAAGAGTCTGGACTTTGGGCTATACTCTCGATATGAAACATCAACTGAGTACTGAGCGCAGGCTGCATTTGTTGGCCGGCATCGTCATCCTTGGACTGATCAGCGTGGCGCTGCTGCCCGCCATTCCCCAGGATCCGTCCTACCATGATTTCGCCGATCAGCGCGGCTTTTGGAGGGTGCCAAATGCCCTGAATGTTCTGTCCAATGTGTTTTTTATCGGCATTGGTGTGGCGGGATGCCGGCAGTTGAGCACCATAACCGGCAACAGGATCCTGGCCGACTCCCGCTGGCTCTATCAGACATTTTTTGCCGGTGTTGTCTTGGTCGGCATTGGCTCAGGGTATTATCATTGGTCCCCGACAAACACCACCTTGATCTGGGACCGACTGCCCATGACCGTTGCCTTCATGGCGTTTTTCAGCATCATCATCGCAGAATACATCTCGGAAGAACTGGCCCGGAAATTATTCATACCATTGCTTCTGCTGGGGGTGGGATCGGTATGGTACTGGCATTTCACCGAATCGCAGGGGCGGGGTGATCTGCGCCCCTATATCGTCGTGCAATTTCTGCCCATGCTGCTGATTCCTGCGATCCTGCTGCTTTTCCCTGCGCGCTTCAGCCATAGTGGCTCTGTACACGACAAAAAAATTATCGAGCACACAACGACAGATTATTACAAACTGGGTCTGGAAGGCTTGGTCGCAGTATTGAAATCATTATCAACAGTA
>JANEMG010000085.1 GCA_024511045.1 Gammaproteobacteria bacterium
CGAATAACCCTTTTTGCGGTGACATCGGGAATCGCGCCTTCCAGCCCGTAGCCCACCTCGATGCGCAGTCTGCGATCGTTTTTGGCGATCAGCAGCAGCACGCCATCGTCGATGTCCTTCCGGCCCAGCCGCCACTTTTCGACCACCCGTATGGAATATTGTTCGATGCTTTCCGACTGCGTGCTGGGTACGATCAGTACGGCCAGCTGGCTGCCCTTTTCTTCCTCCAGCCGCTTCAGGCGCTGTTCCAGTTTTCGCCGTTGTTCGGACGTCAGCGTGTCGGTCAGATCGATGACCCGGCCGGTGAACTCCGGAATGGCCTGTTCAGCCAGAGCAAAGTTCCCGATCGGCAGTAAAACCAGCAAAAAGACCAGACAATATTTCTGTCCGGCTGTGAAGGTTTTCATCGGCAGGCCGGTCTATTGACCCGATGGCGCCGGAGCCAGGTTGAAATCCACCTGGGGCGGTTTCGCCAATTGCTGTTCATTGGCCACTGAAAATGTCGGTTTCACGGTAAACCCGAACAGCATCGCGGTCAGATTGGTGGGAAATTTTCTGACCACCAGATTGTATTCCTGGACGGCCTTGATATACCGGTTTCTGGCCACGGCAATGCGGTTTTCCGTGCCTTCCAGCTGCGCCAGCAGGTCGCGGTAGAGGTTGTCCGCCTTCAAGTCCGGGTATTTCTCGGCAACCACCAGTAGCCGGCTCAGGGCCGAACTCATCGCCTGCTGCGCGGCGGTGAATTTCTGGAAGGCTGCCGGGTCATCGATCAGCTCCGGTGTCGCCTGAATGGCCCCGACTCTTGCCCGGGCATTGGTGACCTCGGTCAGCACTTCCTTTTCATGAGCGGCGTATCCCTTGACGGTGTTGACCAGATTGGGAATCAGATCGGCCCGCCGTTGGTACTGGTTCAGCACTTCGGCCCAGGCCGCCTTGATCTTTTCGTCGGTACTCTGCAGGGTATTGTAACCACAGCCCTGAAGCAGGAAAATCAATGTCATGAACGTGAATATCCGGAGCCTTGCCAGCATGATTCGACCTCGAGAGAAATGTCCTTCTTTAAATCGCAACCATATCAATACGGCAGGGCGTTGGCAACGAAAAGTGAATACTTTGCCGCCTGTTGGCGTATGAATGAGGAGTTCACCGGTTTTGCAGTCAGCCAGCCGCTGAGTATAATGCTGACTTTGCACAGGATAGAAAAGGGCATGCATGATCGACAAACTGATCGATGACATACAGGTCAGATGCAGCAACTGCAGCCTGGATACGCTCTGCCTCCCCCGTGGACTCTCGGAAAGGGAAGTGGAACGCATCAGCGAAGTCATCAAGCGCAAAAAGACCCTGCAGCGGGGGGAGTCCCTGTATCGTGAAGGTGATGCCTTCAAGGGCATTCTGGCGATCAAATCGGGCACGGCCAAATTGATCCGGGACGACCAGCATGGCAACGAACACATCATCAACATCCTGCTGCCCGGTGAACTGCTGGGCTTCGACGGTTTTTCCGGCAACCGGCACAGCTGCTCGGCCATTGCCCTGGAAACCCTCAGCTATTGCGAGCTGCCAGCCGACGACCTGGAAACGCTGTGCCTGAAAATTCCCGGCCTGATGCGGGAAATGTTTCGCCATACCGGCGAGAAGCTGAACCATGACAGCCAGCAGATCGTGCGCAACAAACGGCCGGCGGAAGAACGTCTCGCGGCATTCCTGATCAACCTGTCGGAACGCTTCCACCGGCGCGGATTTTCTTCCATCGAATTCAACCTGCCATTGACCCGGCAGGAAATGGGCAACCACCTGGGCCTGGCTCTGGAAACGGTCAGCCGCCAGCTGAAGAAGTTTCAGGACCAGGGCCTGATCACGGTGAACCACAAGAACATCCAGATCCACGACATCCCGCAGTTGAAGAAGCTGTATCTCTAGGCCGAAGTTTCCCCGATTGATTGCCGCCATTACCATCAGAGCCACCATCTCACCCGGCGTTGCTTTTTCCACCTGTCAGTTTTCCATCCAGCCCTGAACAGCCGGCATGATACCCACCGACAACGCATTACCCGGCTTTCATCGAATCGTATCCGAATGGTTTTATCGCCAGTTCGGGCAGCCGACCGAGGTGCAAGTCCAGGCTTGGCCGGCCATCAAGGCTGGCAAATCCGTCCTGATCGCGGCCCCTACCGGCTCGGGCAAGACCCTGGCCGCCTTTCTCGCGGTGATCGATGCGCTGGTCAGACAGGGCCTGGAGGGCGGCTTGCCCGACAAGACCCTGGTGGTGTACGTTTCCCCGCTCAAGGCCCTGTCCAACGATATTCGTAAAAACCTGGAACAGCCCCTGGACGGTATCGAAGCCGCCCTGCAGGAAGCCGGCCTGCCGGGTGTCGCGCTGAGGGCCCGGACCCGCACCGGCGATACGTCGCAGAGCGAACGCGCCGCGATGAAGAAGCTGCCGCCGCATATTCTCGTGACCACGCCGGAATCGCTCTATATCCTGCTGACTTCTGTTTCCGGGCGGGACATACTCGGTTCGGTGCACACCGTCATCGTCGACGAAATTCATGCACTGGCCGGCAACAAACGCGGCGCCCATCTGATGCTGTCCCTGGAGCGTCTGGCCAGACTGGCGGAACGGGAACCTGTCAGAATCGGCCTTTCCGCCACCCAGAAACCGCTGACCGGAATCGCGCACTTCCTGGTCGGCGACCGTTCCCGATCCTGCAGCATCATCGACATCGGCCACTCGCGGCAGCGTGATCTACAGATAGAAATGACCGGCTCGCCGCTGGAAGCGGTGATGGCCAACGAAGTCTGGGAGGAAATCTACGACCGGCTGGCGGCACTCTGCCAAGCGCATCGCACCACCCTGATCTTCGTCAATACCCGTCGCCTGGCGGAACGCGCCGCCGCCGCGCTGGCGGAAAGAATCGGGGAAGCCGCGGTAACCTCGCACCACGGCAGCCTGGCCAGGGAACACCGCCTGGATGCCGAACAACGGCTCAAGCAGGGGCAATTGCAGGCGCTGGTGGCCACCGCCTCGCTGGAGCTGGGCATCGACATCGGCGATGTGGACCTGGTCTGCCAGCTGGGATCGCCGCACGGCATATCGGCATTATTGCAGCGGGTGGGCCGCTCCGGACACCGACTCACCGCCATCCCCAAGGGGCGCCTGTTTCCCCTGTCGCGCGACGATCTGCTGGAATGCACGGCGCTGCTGTCCGCGATCCGGCAAGGCCGGCTGGATCAAATCGAAATCCCCGTTCATCCGCTGGATGTACTGGCGCAGCAGATCGTTGCCGAAGTCAGCAGCGGCGAATGTCCGGAAAAAGATCTGTACCAGACCTGCAAACTGGCCTGGTCGTACCGCCGCTTGAGCGAAAAACGGTTCCAGGACGTGGTCAGAATGCTCAGCGAAGGTTATCACACCCGCCGCGGCCGGCGCGGCGCCTACCTGCATCGGGATCGGGTGCACGGCATGCTGCGTACGCGCAAGGGAGCCCGCCTGACCGCCCTGCTCAACAGCGGCGCCATTCCGGACCAGTTCGATTACGACGTGATCCTGCAGCCGGAGGGGCTGTTCATCGGCACATTGAACGAGGATTTCGCCTTCGAAAGCCTGCCCGGTGATATTTTTCAGCTGGGCAACAGCTGCTACCGCATGCTGAAAATCGAACAGGGCAAGGTACATGTCGAAGACGCCCACGGTCAGCCGCCCAACATTCCGTTCTGGTTCGGCGAGGCGCCCGGCAGAACGCTGGAATTGTCACAGGCAGTGTCCGACCTGTCGGTCAGGCTGGACGCCCTGCTGGAACAGGGAGGCGATGCCTGCAAAGACTTTCTCCTGCAGGAACTCGACCTGCCGGCGGCAGCGGCCGACCAGCTGCACGATTACCTGGCGGCCGCCAAGGCCGCGCTGACCGCGCTTCCCAGCTTCGGGAAAATCATTTTCGAACGCTTTTTCGATGAAACCGGCGACATGCACCTGGTCATCCATTCGCCCTACGGCTCGCGGATCAACCGCGCCTGGGGACTGGCACTGCGCAAGCGTTTCTGCCGCCGTTTCAATTTCGAACTGCAGGCCGCGGCCGGTGAAGACAATATCGTATTGTCGCTGGGCCCGACCCACAGTTTTCCACTGGCAGAACCGGCCGGTTATCTGCAATCCACCTCGGTCAGGGACGTGCTGATCCAGGCGCTGCTGGCGGCGCCCATGTTCCCCACCCGCTGGCGCTGGGTGGCCAATACCGCGCTCGCCGTGCCCCGCAACCGCGCCGGCAAAAAAGTGCCCGCGCCGTTTCAGCGCAACGACGCCGAAGACCTGGTCGCGGTGATTTTCCCGGACCAGTTCCTGCTTCGAAAACATCGCCGGGGAACGGGAAATACCCGATCATCCCCTGGTGGAACAGACCCTCTGGGATTGCCTGCACGAACTGATGGATATAGACGGCCTGCAGCAAGTCCTCCGTGGTATCGAGCAGGGCAGCATCGAAATCATCCCGCGCGACCTGACCACGCCGTCGCCCATGGCGCAGGAAATCCTCAACGCCCGCCCCTATGCCTTTCTCGATGAGGCGCCAGCCGAGGAACGGCGTACCCTGGCCATTCAGCAGCGCCGTTTTGCCAACCCGCAGGATGCCGCCGAGATCGGCATCCTGGATCCGCAGGCCATAGCGCGGGTGCGCAAAGAAGCCTGGCCCGATGCCGAAAATTGCGATGAATTGCACGACGGCCTGATGCTGCTGGGCTTCATCACCGACCAGGAAGGCCAAGCCCAGAAAAACTGGCCGGCTCTACTGCAGGAGCTGCAGCAGGCCCGGCGCGCCGTGCTATTGCAGACGCGTGGAAAGACACTGTGGATAGCCGCGGAGCGTCTACACGAACTGCTGGTCCTGTTTCCCGATGCCAGCTGCCAGCCAGCGGTCGCCGCCAACTTCGATGCCGACGGCATGGACGAACAGAGCGTCATCGAAGAACTGCTGCGCAGCCGGCTGGAAGGACTGGGCCCCGTTACGGCGGCCCGGTTGGGCGCGCCCTTGTCATTGCCGGCAGACAGAACCGAACGGGCGCTGCTGGCCCTGCAGCAGCAGGGAACCATCATCCAGGGCCGGTTCAGCCCCGATTGCGACGCGCTCGAGTGGTGTGAACGCGGCCTTCTGGCGCGCATTCACCGCTATACGCTGAAACAGTTGCGCAAGGAAATAAAACCGGTTTCGCCGACCGTTTTCATGCAGTTCCTGTTCCACTGGCAGGGTTTGACCGACCCCGGGGAAGGAGAAAGCAGCCTGACAAGGGTTTTGCGGCAACTGGAAGGGCTGAATCTTTCCGCCGCGGCCTGGGAGCAGGAAATATTGCCCAAACGCCTGAAACCTTATTTCTCATCCGACCTGGACAGTCTGTGCAATTCCGGACAGTTCGTCTGGCTGCGACTGAAACCCGGGGCATCGGACAGTCCTTTAGCCGCGGGCAAAAATACCTCGATCGCACTCATCGAACGTGCCAACCTGCCCTTTTGGCGCAGTTTTTCGGTCCTTCCCGACAAAAACACCCTGCACCTGAGCGGCATCGCCGAAAAAGTGTATGCCTCGCTGCAGCAATGGGGCGCCAGTTTTTTCCAGGAATTACAGGCGGATACCGGTCTCCTGAGAACGCAGCTGGAAGAGGCGCTGGGGCAGCTGGTCGCCGCCGGCCTGATCACGGCCGACAGTTTTCAGGGCCTGCGTGTTTTGACGCTGAGTCAGAAAGTCCTGCAACGGCGCAACAGACGCTACCGGATCAAGGAGCCGCTGGCCGCCGCCGGGCGCTGGTCCTTGCTGCGTCCGCAACGCCCTTCCGAAGAGCAGACAGCTGCCGCAGTCGAACACATCGCCCGCACCCTGTTGCGGCGTTACGGCATCGTGTTTCGTAAATTGCTGGACAGGGAAAGCGGCCTGCCCGGCTGGCGCGAGCTGTTGTACCTATTCCGCCGGCTGGAAGCGCGCGGCGAAATCCGCGGCGGCCGCTTCGTACAGGGCTTCGCCGGCGAGCAGTACGCCCTGCCCGCCGCGGTCAAAACCCTGCGCGATATCAACAGGCAGCCGCAAAGCGGACAACTGATCGCCATCAGCGCCGCCGACCCCTTGAACCTGACCGGCATCGTCACGCCCGGCGAGCGCATCGCCAGCGTAGCCGGGCAGCGCATCCTGTACAGGAACGGTGCGCCGGTTGCCCATGGCGGCAAGGGACAAATTTTCTTTTTGCAGGACTTCAATGACGAGCAGCAATGGGCCTATAAAAAGGAATTACTGACGTAGACCGGCAACGTCCAGGCAATCAACCTGACAGCTTTCAATTTGGAAGCGGGACTTCAGTCCCGCATGGGCCAAGATAGCAAAAGCAATCCGGCAAGATCTCCCATCAGGTCTTGATGCCCACCCCCTTGTGCAGCAGAAACAGGCTGAACAGCGTGAAGAAGACGATGAAGCCGCCGGTGATAACCAGCGCCATGCGCACATCGACATCGGAAACGCCTATCATTCCGTAGCGGAAAGCGTTGATCATGTACAGAATGGGATTGCCCAGGGAAATCTTCTGCCAGATCTCCGGCAGCATGGACACGGAATAGAACACCCCGCCCAGATAGCTCAGCGGGGTCAGGATGAAATTGGGAATGATGGAAATATCGTCGAAGCTGTCGGCGAACACGGCATTGATGAACCCCGCCAAGGCGAACAGCGTCGCCGTCAGCACGAAGACCGCCGCCGACAACCAGACATTGTGCACCGTCAGATCGGTGAAAAATGACGAAATCAGCAGCACCACGCAGCCCACCAGCACGCCGCGGATGATGCCGCCGCACACATACCCCCCCAGAATCACCCAGTTGGGTATCGGCGCCACCAGCAGTTCCTCGATATGCCGTTGAAATTTGGTGGAATAGAACGACGACACGACATTGGCATAGGAATGGCTGATCACCGACATCAGGATCACGCCGGGCACGATATAGTCCATGTAGCTGGCGCCGTTGACCTCGCCGACGCGCTTGCCGATCAGCGTGCCGAAGATCAGAAAATACAGCGACGTGGTGACGGCGGGCGGCAGCAGCGTCTGCGGCCAGATGCGCATGAAGCGGCGCACCTCCTTGGTGACGATGGTGCGAAAGGCAACGGCATATTTCATGTGCTTCTATCCCTCGATGATTCCCGACCAGCGCCGGACTGCGTATCGATCAGGTCCAGAAACAGCTGTTCGAGACGGTTGCTCCTGTTCTTCAGGCTCAGCACCTCGATGTTTCGCTCCGCCAGCCCCTGGAACAATTTGTTCAGGCCATTGGCCTTGGGTACCCCGACATGAAGAACTTTTGGGCCGAATCGTTCGATCTGGTAGCCATCGATGCGCGGCGCACTGTCCACGGGACGCGCCAGATCCAGGACGAAATGATCGATATGCACCCTGGTCAACAGGTCGGCCATGTCGGTGTTTTCTATGATCTCGCCATGATCGATAATGGCGATATTGCGGCACAGATTCTCCGCTTCCTCCAGGTAATGGGTGGTCAGAATGATGGTCGTCCCCTGGGCGTTGACGTCGCGCATCAACTGCCACATGGAACGCCGGATTTCGATATCCACGCCCGCGGTGGGTTCGTCCAGGATCAGCAGCTGCGGTTCGTGCACCAGCGCCCTGGCGATCATCACCCGCCGCTTCATGCCACCGGACAGACGCCGGGACACGGCATTGCGCTTGTCCCACAGGTCCATCTGCTTCAGGCATTTTTCGCTACGCTGCAGGGCCTCTTTGCGCGGGATGCCGTAATAACCGGCCTGGTTGAGCAGAATATTCTGCACGGTCTCGAACTGATTGAAATTGATCTCCTGGGGCACCAGCCCGATATGACTCTTTGCCAGCTCCCGCTCGCGGCGCAAATCCCTGCCGAATACCCTGACCGTGCCGCTGCTGGGATTGACCAGGGAACAGACGATGCCTATCGCCGTGGATTTTCCCGCACCGTTCGGCCCCAGCAATGCGAAAAAATCGCCGGCCTGCACATCCAGGTCAATCCCCTTCAGCGCTAGTACGCCGCCGGCATAGGTTTTCTTTAAATTACGAATCGACAGGGCTTTCATGATTCAACGCAGACGATGAAAAAATGTGAAAATTCTCGGCTGAAGGGTATAATTTTTCTGATTACGCATGACCATCGGCTCTGCTGAAGCCATATAAGTATTGTCATCCCGACGTCAGGAGGGATCTTGCCGCTTGATTGATTGTTCAACGCCCAAGATTTCTCCCGCTGGTGCAGCACCTGATTATCTATCGATACGCATGTTTGTAAATATTGCACTAACATTCGATTACTTATAAAAACATGTATGTATACTTTCCGCACTTGAAAATTTAGCAGCCAGAAACAGCCGGCTAATAGAAACATATCACATATTAACAAATGCTTACGGCATTTTCTGGTGCTACTGTTTTGCTAAATTATGAT
>JANEMG010000086.1 GCA_024511045.1 Gammaproteobacteria bacterium
AGACAGCCTGACCAGCATAGAACGCCATCAGGAGACTTTTTCCAGAGCCTTGTGTATGCCAGATAACACCGACCCGGTGATCACCATCCGGACCAGACGCCTCGACTGTTCTTTCCACTGCATGGCGCACGGCATGGAACTGGTGATACCCTGCGACTATCTTCACGAGACCGGAACCGGTATCACCAAAAACGGTGAAATCCCGGATGAGCGATAAAAACCGGCCCTTCTCAAACACGCCCTCAAGAACCGTACCTAGCTCGGGCGAGCCCTTAGGCGCAACCTCTGAGCCATCAACAGTCCGCCAGGGCATAAACCGTTCTATATCCGCCGTGAGCGAACCGACACGTGCCAACAGCCCGTCCGAAGTGATGAGAATGGCATTGGTACGAAACAGCCGAGATATCTGGTCCTTATAGGTCTGGAGTTGATTGAATGCTCCCTCCAGGGTGGCATTCTCATCGCCAGGATTTTTCAATTCGATAACAGCTAATGGCAAGCCATTAACAAAAAGAACAACATCAGGCCGTCGGTTGTTCTGGTGTTCGATTACAGTAAACTGATTTACAGCCAACCAGTCATTATTCTCCGGGCTGTCAAAGTCGATCAGCCATGCTTTATCCCCGCCAATGCTTCCGTCATCGCGAGGTATTTCAACGTCAAGTCCTTCGACCATCATACGATGTAAACGCCGATTCTCCTCGACGAGTGACGGTTTTTCCGTTTGCTGGATCTTCTTTACGACTTCATCGACGGTTTCATCCGGTAGATGCGGGTTTAACCTTACAATTGCATCACGCAGACGTTCCTCAAGAACAACGTCTCCATAGCTATGTCTTTCTGGGGAAGTTCCGTCCGGCGAAATATCTGGACCATGCAAGACCTCATATCCAAGCTCCTCAAGCCAGGACAGTGCCGCTTCTTCAACATGGCTTTCGGTGATCTTTGTCATGGTCAGCCTCCCTCTCCAGACAAGACTTCCCAGATTTTCCGGTATCCCACCCCACTCAGGACAGCGTCAGCAGGCCTTGCACGGCTCCATTCTCCCGGTGACATCGCTTTCAAGAAGCTACGCGCCTTACTAACGGAATACCGGCTTTCATCATCGCCGAATGCTTCTTTGTACAGCGATCCGAGTTCTTCTGCCGCACTGCGCGGCGCTGCATTCATTCGCATTAGCACAGCGTCTTCTGTGCGGACGCCGTGATAGATCATCGCAGGCAAAGCGTTGATACGTCGGCGATCCGCTTCGCTCATGCCTTCAAAATCAAGCCCTGAAACCCGGCTTAAGGCAGATACGCCCCAGGTTCCGTTATTGACGATGGCACGGTAGATCGCCTTGCAGGCATCGGTAAAGGCTTCAGTTTCTGAACGGTCGGCATCGTGAGAGAAATAGGTCTGTGCAATATCTTCGAGCCGCGCCCCGTTGACCCAGTCTCGGGTGATGTTAGATAAATGAGCATTATCGAAACCGTTACCACCGATTTCTTCAAGCTGTTGCTTGAGCTGTGGGACCTTTAGCATCACCCCAAAAAGGTCAGCCATGCGCCCTGCCTCTCCAAACAGACTCTCTGGTACCCAGTCGTCCGGCCTCAACTGCTCTTCGAGATTGCGGATTCCTGAAATGGCTTTCTGAACGCCTTCCGGCGAAAATCCAGTCGAGTCTGCCAGTTCTGCGGCTCCCGGCATCTCAGCTAACTTGCGGGCATAGCTCTTTGTCGCATTCAGCAGGGCGTCGGCCTTGTCCCGCTGGGCTGGGTCATTGCGGAGGGTTGTATAGCCGTAGGTCTGCCGTAAAAGCTGCTCAGATTCCGCAAGCACAGCATCAAGGTTTTTCTTCTCCACCCAAAGGTGGGCGACATAGCAACGAAAATCCTCCCACTGGTCCTGCCAAAGGACAGCATCGAGATTATTGAGTTGACCCTGTGCATCAAGTTCATCCAGAAGCGCCACAAGCCGGGATGCCAGCGCGCCGGTATTTCGACGAACGAAATCGATGATCGCCACGCGGTCTTTGCCTTCCGCAAGCCCCACAACGCCGACACTATCGTGACCAATGCGACCGGCGCGTCCAGCAAGGTTCCAGAATTCACGAGCCGACATTTCGACCGAACGCCGCCCTTGTGGCACGAAGCGAGAGGCCAGGAATATCGACGACACAGGGAAGTTGATACCCTGAGTAATTGTCGAGGTCGCGCACAAAACGCGAAGATGGCCGGACTCAGCAAGCCATTCCATGAGCGTCCGGATTTCATCTGAAAGACCAGCATGGTGAACACCTACACCATGATCGAGCATACTGATCAGCTCGAACCCAGGACTGACTTCTGTCTTGAGGAAATCCTGAACCAATCGCACATCGTCTGGAACAACATCAAATTCTGGTACACTCTGTGCCGCATGACGGGCCATGGTCCAGACGGTGTTTATATTGTTGGCGACGCCGATGCTGGTACCGCGTGCGGACATGACGGAGGCCATGGCGGCTGTCTGCAAACCGAAGCCCTTCTGCCGCCCTTTGTCAAGTACCTTGCTCTTCGGCACATCGATAGGTCTGCAACCGCCAGCGTGATGCGTGCCACGCAATTTCATGGCTCTTTCGGTGACGGTGAGTGTCTCATAGTCAAGACGCCATCCGGCCCGTTTGCTATCATCCGCAACGGCACGGTATAACCCAACGATTCTCTCGTTGGGTTTCCAGGCCGTTGTACTGAAACTGATCGCCTTACCGGCATCAACGTCCTGCGCAAGCCAGCGCGCCACGGTCTCGCTGCTCTCTACATAGGGCATCAGCAGCAAGAAGTTTGCTTCTGGACAATCACGCTTTATTGTCGCAAGAAGAAACTCAATACGAAGGCCTCTGGCCTCGGTTTCAAGATTGTGTGCTTCGTCCATCACAACAAGAGCAAGCGGGCGCGGCACATTCTTGTTACGAATAACCAGAGAAAGCTTTTCGGGCGTTGCCACCATCACATCGAAAGGCCTCTCCTGATCGGTCAGAAGCTCTTCCTCGAATGCATCGACTTCAATGGCACCGCTGAGCTGCTCTACCCTTAACCCGAGAGGCTCGAAATCCCGGCGAAAACGACGGGTAACCTGCGCTGTCAGCGCTCTGGTCGGCGCGACATATGCAACCCAACCTTTTTTTGCATCGAACTGGTTGAGGGCCTGGAGAATCCGAAACTGCGCCAGTAGCGTCTTGCCGCCGGAAGTGGGCATATCTATCACGATGGCCGTCTTGGCCTGATCGAGGAGCCCTTGCTCAAGCAGGGCTGCACGCTGTGGCGGTAAGAGTTCGAACATCGCCTGATGCTCGCGCTTGGTTAACGACTTGACAAAGTCGGAGACACGGGAATTGACGGTTCGCGTTCCCCACCATAAGGAGTTCGTCACCATGATACGGCCAGCGGCGTGCAGCCAGCGAAGAATCACTTCATGCTGAGCATCACCCGATGTGGTTGCAGCCTTGATGCCGGACTCAAAATGCTTGTCGAGATCACCGAAGATTGTCTGAGACTGTCCTTGCAGCATGTATTCCGCTAGGACCTCAGTCCCTTTAGCCCAATGGTAAAGAGCAATCAAGCGAAGCGCGACAGCCCTATCTTCCGCCGCAGACCCGTTTGCCAGTCTTGTCGCTTCATGTGACTTCTGATCTTCCCGCAATCCGGCAATGATCTCACGGATGCGGTCCAGATCGTCCCAACCATCTTTTCGGAACAGGCGGACCCAACACTCGAACAACCGGTATAAAAGCCGTCTATCCCATTGCGCTTCGGCTACAGATGGCACGGCAATAGCGGTTGTATTTTCCTTGAACCAGCGCCGCAGGTCTGACCACCTGTCACCACAATAAGCAAATGCTGAGAGCTGCAAGACATGGAAGATACGTTCTTCCGTGCCTTCTGGTATGTCTGCCAGACGTTTAATGTCGAACGCATGATGGGACGCTGCGGTCGCTTGATCCCTTAGAATATCGTCGCCACCACTTGGACGGCTTAACGCATCCAGCCCCTCAATAGCTGCCATCTCATAGGCAAGGGCGACACGGTCCAGCAATGCCTCATCAGTTTCAGTCTCATCGAATGAAAAATCAATCTGACGACCAACTGCACGCTGAACCAACCGCTCATTGACAAGATCCGACGCGCGGTCGCGCTCGTCTTCACTAATGGCGCTGATCGCCCAGTGGGACTTGAGGGCTTCAAAGGCTGTAGTGGAGGCGGTCATGCGCTGCCTCCCGGCCGTGTGGCCAAAGCCTTCGATGCCAGGTCGCTGATAGCCCCCGCTGGCAAGTAAAGAGCGAGCAGTTCTATTTCGGTGCCAGTCGGGCAGTTGTTGCCGAGCTTCTCTACCCGCACACGAACATCGTCCTTATGCGGATCAACGTCACGCACGAGGACACCAAAGAGTTGCACATCAGATGTATTGGCTAGATAACGCTTGGTTGCCGCCTTAAAACGATCGAGCCAGGACGAATTCTTGGCGCGGTGCGCCAGATATTCGAACAGGTCATTCCGGATACTAGCCTTGTCCCGCAAATCTTCGAGTTGTTGTTTCAGGCCTGTGCGGCCATACACGGCACCTGGGGGATGCTTGGCTTCTCCCGATGTCTTGACTTCGCCGAAGGCGAAACGGTCACCTTTCGTATCGTGTTGAATCCCCACCAGATCGGCACCAGGCAAGCTAGATCCGCTCTTTCGCTCGTCACGGCCATCCGGCCAGGGGAACAGACAATCCCGATGCTCGGTCAGATAGGCTTCGGCAATGGCTTCGCCAACACGCCAGTCTTCTATGTCATCGGCATCGGCGAGAGCTTCTGCAAGCTGCTCTTGCTCAAATTCGGTTTCAGCGACACTAGATAGAAGCTCTTCGATGTCCGCTTTGCCTTGTTCATCAAAGACGAGCGCCGCAATCTTGCCATCAATAGCCTCGTCGAGCTCGTCATCGGTCCATGTGCGACCCTCACCCTTACAGGGCGGAGCGCCAAGACTGTAACATTTCGAGCCAACCGCCACCGTCATGCAACGGCCTCCACCGATTTTTCTGCGTCCTTGAGGCGGATTTCGCCGGACATGAGTTTTGGCAACAGAAGATCGCGGGTTTGAGCCAGCGTGCGGGCTTCGTGAATGTTCGCATCAATGCGATTGAAAAGCGGCTGAATCAGACTCTGAAAGGCACGAGCGCCCCGCTCAGACGGGAGGCAAATCTTGTATTGCCCCATTGTCCTCCAGCTTGTGCGCGGCATTTTTGTTCCGGTCGAAGTTTGATCCGTGTACTCTACAAACTCATCCGAAGACAGACAGGCAAGTGTGAAGGCTGCCCACTCTGGGCCTCGTGGAATCACAACAACGATGTCAGTCGAACAAATGCCGTCCAATGGCGCAATGCCAACCTTATGGAAGTAAGGCCGGAGTTTCCCGAAGAGGAATTCGCCCTTCTTGAACACAGATTTGTTGCTTGTGACTTTTCCCGCACCTTCCCATTCAGTCAGCGCTATAGATCGGCGAGGCATATGCTCTAGACCAATGTAGGGCGTGTCCTCGGAGACATCCGACGGACTGACACCACGCCTGGGAGAGTCTGCAATATCCGCCAGCGTTCCTTGTTTCCACCCCACTGGTTTATCTTCGTCATCAAGAGCATCAGGAAAGAGGTTCCAGAGTTCGGGGGAGAGGTAGGGCTCGCGGCCTTCGGCCTTGGCGCGGGTTGGTCCGAAGTCAACGAACCAATCCTTGAAGATCGCCCGCGCCATCGCCTCCAGCGTTTCATTCATCCGCCGGTTCAGTTTGATTTTATCTTCTAGAGCATCAAATACCGAAGAAATCGCCTTCTGTTCATCAAGTTTTGGTAGCGCAATTTCGATAGCTTTCAAATTAGACGCAGGACGAGAAATAGAAGGAACTCCGACTTGTGATGAGTGCATAAGGAGCCGATGTCGCCCAACCGGACTATGAAACCAACGGGTAACAAAGGCGGGATCTGCTTTTGATTTATCGACACGAAGATAAAATTGTCGCTGGGAAATGACATAGCGGTCGTAAGTGGCATTTTTAGGAATAAGAGCCACTTGGCCAATTGTCCCAGCATGTGTAAAGATAATATCCCCCGGGTAAACATTCGAATTATTGAGTTTATCCGCATGCTCTACCGTGATGAAGTTGTAGCCTGGTCTCTCGTCGAGACGAGAAGCGTGCAGGTGCTGACCACTTATTATTGGCACACCGAAAGGGACAAATGTCTCAACCTTGATGTTTGATCCGAATGGCCCCATTGCAATTTTTTCTGCAATGTCTTCAATTCGGACGGTTTTCCATTCAACCACTTTTACTGACCTCCTCCAGCTTGGCCTGTATGAGGGCTTCCAGTTTCTCTGCTTCAGAAAATTGCTCATCTAACTTTTTCTTTAGCTCAGCAAACCGTACCACGAACGGTACATCATCTTCTTCGGCGGCTTCCGCTCCAACATAGCGACCGGGGGTTAAAACGTGATTATGTTCCCTGATCTCTTCCAATGTAGCCGATTTGCAGAAGCCCGGTACGTCCTCATATTCGCCGGAGTCTTTCTCCCCGCGCCAGGAGTGGTAGGTTTTGGCAATCCTAGCGATGTCCTCATCAGAAAACTCCCGGCGGGTGCGGTCCACCATGTGGCCAAGCTTGCGCGCGTCGATGAACAGCACCTCGCCGCGCCGGTCGCGAAATTTCCCGTTTTTCTTATCGCGCGCCAGAAACCAGAGGCAGGCGGGAATCTGGGTTGAGTAAAAGAGGTGGCCGGGCAGAGCGATCATACAATCCACCACATCGCCTTCAACCATAGCCCTGCGGATATCTCCCTCGCCGGATTGTGCGGATGACATAGAGCCATTGGCCAGCACCACACCCGCTGTTCCCGTCGGGGACAGATGATGGATAATATGCTGGAGCCAGCCAAAGTTCGCATTGCCAACCGGCGGCACACCATATTTCCAGCGCGCATCATCGCGCAGGCGCTCACCGCCCCAATCGGAAACATTGAATGGCGGATTGGCGAGAATGTAGTCGGCTTTCAGATCTTTCAGTTCGTCTTTATGAAAGCTACCCTCATTATTCCACCGGATATCGGCATCGATACCACGCACGGCCAGATTCATCTTGCACAGACGCCAGGTCGTGTTGTTGCTTTCCTGACCATAGATGGCGATATCACCGATGCGTCCGCCATGCTCCTCAACAAACTTTTCCGATTGGACAAACATGCCACCTGAGCCACAGCACGGGTCATAAATACGGCCTTTATAGGGTTCCAACATTTCAACAAGCAGCCGTACAACAGAGCGTGGTGTATAGAACTCGCCGCCACGTTTTCCTTCTGCACCGGCAAAACTTCCGAGGAAATATTCGTAAACGCGGCCAAGAATGTCTTTTGATTTGTCTGCTTCCTCGCCCATGCCGATGCCACTGATCAAGTCGATCAGTTCACCAAGCATGATTTTATTGAGAGCCGGGCGCGCGTAGTCTTTGGGAAGAACACCCTTCAATGATTCATTGTTGGCCTCGATCGCCAGCATTGCATCATCGATGAGCTTTCCAATGGTGGGCTGTTTGGCATTTTCCTGGAGGAAAGACCAGCGAGCATCCTTGGGTACCCAGAAAACATTCTCGGCTAGGTATTCTTCCGGGTCCTCCGGATCTGCATATTCATCTTTAAGGAGCGATGCCCGCTTGGCCTCAAAGGCATCAGAGATGTATTTCAGAAATACAAGGCCAAGAACAACATGCTTGTATTCGGAAGGCTCCAGATTGCCACGAAGCTTGTCGGCGGCAAGAAAGAGCTTTGATTCGAATCCGAGATTGGCTCCGTTGTTCTTTTTGGCTGATGTTGCTGTTTTTTTCTTTGCTCCACCACGCGGCATGTTTCAATTCTCCCCTAATTTTGCGACATCGGAAGACGTAACCTTCTCATCCAGTTCTTTAAGTCGCTGATATTCCTCAACTGACAAAACAACAACGACACCTCGACCGTGTTTTTCTACCGTAACCGGCTCCGCTCTCGCGGTATCGAGAAGGCGGCCGAAGCCGTTCTTTGCGTCCTTCGCGGATATTCTCTTCATAGCAGTAGCAATAGCCAAATAGCTATTATAGCTCAAATGGCTATTATTTAGTGCAAAAGCAACAAGACTATCAGGACTTTTTCCATAACCGAACTGGGCCAATTTCGAGAAAGGCGAAATTTTGCGTGTTAAGGGAGTACGTCATTGAAAGAGATTTTCTCTCCTTAGAAGGATTCGCCGCCCCCTTCCAACCACTTGTTTCATAGCTAATTCCTCTAATGAAAATCCACCCCTTCCAAAAAATGTCCCCCATCGATGGTCAGCACGTTGGTATAGATCTCGGTGCTGTCCATGGACTTGTGGCCGAGCAGCTGGCTGACGTACTTCAGCGGC
>JANEMG010000087.1 GCA_024511045.1 Gammaproteobacteria bacterium
AGTCAAGCCTACAGGGATGAATTTACGGCGTCTTCCGGAACAGACTACTCATAAGGGCCCGAATAGTTACGGGTAGAGATGATGGATGACCGGATTCTGCAGCGTAAATCGGAACTGCCTGGATTTCCCAGGGACGATCAATCCTTCGACAGGCGTTTGGGTGTTTTTGCGGATGCGCCGTGGCTGTTATCCTGCAGCGTCTGATTGACGATGGCCAGCTGCTTGTTGCGTGACAGACGATCATATCGCGCCCTGACCAGGTAACCGGCCAGACCGCTGCCCGATGCCACCAGCAGCATGCTGCCGATGGTGATCAGTTGACTGAACAGCAGAATGCCGCCGGCGCTGGCGGCCAGAACGAAGGCGGCCCCCACCTTGAAGTTGGCCTTGGCATGGGCCTTCTGGGTTTCCCTGGCAATGAAGCGATAGCTGTCGGCAATGATGCTGGCCTTTTCCCGTTCCGCTTCCACCAGGATTTTCTCCCGTTCACGGGCAAACTGCTCCTGGATCTGCGATTTTTCCGACGCTATCACGGCCTTTTCCCGCTGCGCATCATGCAGGATCCGTTCTCGATCCAGAGCATGCTGCTCCAGCATCTGCGCCTGCTCCTGCTTGTGCATGTCGCGGGCAATGGCGACGAACCAGAAACCGGCCAGCATTGCCGTGGCCAGAGCGAACAACGCCATGATCACGACCAGTTCGGGATCATGCGACCAGTTGATGGCAACGAAAACCAGTCCTGCCGTCACCAGTTGAATGAAGAGTATTCCAGGTAAAAACTTGAACATTCTCCATTTGACCAGAATTCAGGCTAAAAGTGCAAATTTCCCGGGCTGATTCTGCCGATCCGCCGTTGCTTGGGCTGGCGAAAAATACAGCGTCGAAGGTCTCAGGGCTGGCCGTTGTCCAGCCATTCATAGAATTCGGTCTGCAACGGATCACACTTGCAGCAGCTGGTCCCGCAGCTGTCACTGACCGTCAATTTGCGCAGCTTGCCTTTCCGGATCAGCTTTTGCAGCATACCGCGAATGGCATTGGCATCGATATCGAAATGATTGACCAGATCGACCAGTGCGACCCGCCGCTGATCCCGCAGATAGTCCCGAAGCTCAGATAAAATCATCGCCCATCTTGTGAAACCTGTTTTGCCTGTCGGCACGATAACCGAAAACCTTGAGCAGCAACAGGAAGATCATGAAGGAAACCAGCAACCCGCCAATCCAGCCCGTTGAATAAAGCGGATGCCGCTGGAAGGTCATGGCCTGATAGAAAATCGTCGCCACCAGATAGGCTAGATAGGTCGTCCAGAAAACCACGAACATGGCCCAGCCGGTACTGGTTTCCCGGTAGATTGCCGCGGTTGCTGCGACGCAGGGTGCATACAGCAGGATGAACAGCAGATAGGCAAAGGCGCCAATCCTGCCGTCGAAACGGGACTGCATGGCCCCGAATGTCCCCTTGCTGACTTCCTGCTCCGTCGCGGCCGCATCGATATCGCTGATATCGCCGATATCCAGCCCCAGGGGGTCGGTAATGTTGCTGGCCACTGCCAGCAGGTTTTCCGGTATGGTCAGGCAGGCTTCGAGCAGCGCCTGCGCCAAATCGAAGGGCTGCTCATCGGCTGCCGGATTGTCGCTGCTGGCCATCTGGCTGTACAGGGTGTTGAGCGTTCCGACCACGGCTTCCTTGGCCAGAACGCCGGTAAACACACCCACCGTGGCAGGCCAGTTGTCTTCGCTGATCCCCATCGGTGCAAATGCCGGTGTCAAACTGCGGCCGATTTCGCTCAATACCGATTTGTCGCTGTTTTCCTGGCCAAAGCTGCCATCGGTACCCAGTGCATTGAGTACATTCAATACCATGACCATGGGGATAATGACTTTGCCGGCATTGAACATGAAAGTCCGCAGGCGGTCCCAGGTGCGCAGGCCGACGCCATTCAGGGTCGGCAGATGATAAAGCGGCAGTTCCATGATAAACGGCGTGGCCTCTCCCTTGAACAGGGTGTGGCGCATGATCAGCCCGGTCAAAACGGCGGCGGCGATGCCTAGCAGATACAGACCGAAAACCAGGTTCTGGCCGCCAACCGGAAAAAACGCCGCGGCAAACAACGCGTAGACGGGCAGTCTCGCACCGCAGGACATGAACGGATTCATGACATTGGTCAGGATCCGGTCACGCGGGTTCTCCAGTGTGCGCGTGGCCATGATCGCCGGCACGTTGCAGCCGAAACCGACGATCATCGGCACGAAGGATTTTCCCGGCAGCCCGAGCATGCGCATGAAACGGTCCATGACGAAGGCGGCCCTGGCCATATAGCCGGAATCTTCCAGGGCCGACAAAAACAGGAACAGAAATCCGACAATGGGAATGAAGGTCGCGATAACCTGAATGCCGCCGCCGATGCCATTGCTCAGCAGAACCACCAGCCATTCCGGCCAGTGCAGGTTTGTCAGCGCTCCTCCCAGCCAGTCCACCAGAACAGCTCCCACGGCGATATCGAAAAAATCGATAAAGGCGCTGCCGATGTTGATGGTGAACATGAACATCAGATACATCACCGCCAGAAAAATGGGTATGCCCAGAAACCGGTTGAGAACGAAGTGGTCAATCTGCTCGGTGCGATGCCGGTTGATTTCCGTGGTTTTGATCACACAGGAACGGGTCAGCAGATTGACCAGACCATAGCGGGCATCCGCTGCCAGAATATCGATTTCGTCGTCGGTCTGCCGTTCCACATCGTCCTGCAGCTGTCTGACCCGCGCGACGATCTCGGGGCCGGCCAGGCGTTTGGCCAGGGTATCGTCTTCCAGGAGCCTGACAGCCAGCCAGCGCAGATCGCAACGGCCTTTTCTGGCAATATCCGCTGCCATTTCAGAAACCTGCCGGATGGCCCGTTCCAGGGCTGGAGAATAGGGAATGACCAGATCCGGTACCGGTTTTTCCCGGGCAGCCTTATCGATCGCCCTTTTCAACTGTTCTATGCCTATTTTTTTCGATGCCGTCAAAGGAACCACTGGGCAACCGATTTTTCCGGAAAGCGCATCCACATCGATTTTCTGGCCGCGCCGTTCGACGATATCCATCATGTTCAGGACAATCAGCATCGGCACTTTCATTTCCATCAATTGCGTGGTCAGATACAGATTCCTTTCGATATTGGCGGCATCGATGATATTGATGATCAGATCCGCTTTTCTGCTGGCCACATAGTCGCGCGCAACTTTTTCATCGATGGAGATTTCTTCATCCGAAGCCTCCAGCGAATAGGTTCCGGGCAAATCGACCACGTTGATGGTTTTGCCCTGAAATACATATTCGCCGGTCTTTTTCTCGACGGTTACGCCAGGCCAGTTGCCGACATGCTGTCTTGCGCCGGTCAGGGCATTGAACAGCGTCGTCTTCCCGCAGTTGGGGTTGCCGACGACGCCAATGGTGTAAGCATAGGACATTATGTTTTCTCTATCAGCAGCATCGCTGCCTCACCTTTACGCAACGTCAGGGAGAACCCCCGCACTTCGATTTCCACCGGGTCGCCCATGGGTGCAAAGCGTTTGATCCTGAACGCGGTCCCAAGCGTGAGCCCCATGGCCAACAAGCGTTTGCGATAGGCTTTGCCCGATTTGTCGAAGCCGATGACTTTTCCGGCGTCCCCGGGCTCCAGATCTTTTAAATGCGTCGTCATAAGAACAAAATGAAAGATAAATTCCTTGGGGATTTGAATAATGAAGTGACGCCTTCGGCCAGCAAGGCAAAGGTATTGACAAAACTCTTATCAATAATCGTTCTCATTTACAACGACTATACCACAGCGGCAGTGAAAGTCCACCGAAAAAGGCTTTACAGCCCGTATAAACTATCTGCTCATTCCCATACTGCGCAGAGGCAACAAGCCCTTTCCCCGCACCCGTCCTCATCAAGATGCTGAATTTTGATTTTGAAGGCAAACGCGCGCGGTTTGTCTCAATCCACCCTGCCCGATTGTTTTTCTCCCGAAGGTCGACCTTGCAAAGACTTCGCATAAGGAGCAGCAGTTCTACCGTGATGCAGGGAGGGTATTGCAGCGCCTTTTACATTTGCCCGCCTGGGTATCCGTTGCTGGTATTCTGCATACGCCCAGGCTATCAGCAGGAATTCGTTCTGACAATGATTCCCGGAGGCCTTGTTCAGACGGGGCCTCCAGTCGATCATTTTTTTGTCGCAGATGTTTTCCTGAGAATCTGCTTCATCCTGGTATGGTACAGGGTGGCGAAAACACCGAGAAAAATACCGGCTATCAACTCGATGGTCAAGGCGACCGCGAGGGGCAATGAAACAGAAAAAGCGATCAGATCGATCTCCACCAGCTGAAAATTGCGCAGGGAAAAAACCAGCGCTATGACGAAGATAAGGGCAAAAAACAGAAGAATCAACAATCTCATAGCGGTTTGCCGGTGATCACAGGTTAATCCGTCCAAAAATGACGGCCACTAATCCGGCACAGGGATGTGCCGGCATACATTACCGATGGCTTTGAGCCATTGACAACGAATAATACAGTAAATGGCAAAACAGGAACGCTCTTTGTCAGGAAATCCAGAAAAGCACCCGGGTTCGGAAGATCAGTCTTGAATCTTGTATTTGCTGCGGGATTGATCGACTCGATCACGAAGCTCCTTTCCCGGCTTGAAGTGTGGAACGTATTTCGATGACAGGGCCACGGAATCTCCGGTTTTTGGATTTCTTCCCATTCTCGGTGAACGGTAATGCAGGGAGAAACTGCCAAAGCCCCTTATTTCGATCCGGTCACCGGAAGACAATGAGCGGCTCATCTGATCGATGATGCATTTGACCGCAAGCTCCACATCTTTGTGCGCAAGATGCGGCTGTTTCCTGGCAATCGCTTCAATTAATTCTGATTTAGTCACAATCTATACACATCCTTCAAGACAAGAGAAAAAAAGGGACGCCGTGCGTTTATGCACCGCATCCCTTTCCGGATTATTTCTCTTCCATTTGTTTGAAAATATCGCCCAGTGTCGGAGTGCCGGCAGCAGCTTGCTGTGTATAATCCTTGATGACGGCTGTTTCCTGATCCATGTCTTTCGCCTTGATGGACAGGGAAATGGACTTGCTTTTTTTATCGACGCCGATGAATTTGGCTTCCAGCGTATCACCTTCCTTCAGCAGTGTCCGGGCATCTTCGACGCGATCGCGTTGTATTTCGGAAGCACGCAGATAGCCTTCGACATTTTCCGCCAACGTGACCACGGCACCCCTGGCATCGACCTCCTTGATGGTGCCGGTAACGATACTGCCCTTCTCGTGAACGGCCAACCAGTTCTGGAAAGGATCCTGCTCGAGTTGCTTGATGCCCAGTGAAATGCGTTCCCGTTCTGCATCGACGGCAAGAATGACGGTCTCGACTTCATCACCCTTCTTGTAGTTGCGCAGGGCTGCCTCGCCGGATTCGGTCCAGGAAATATCAGACATGTGCACCAGGCCATCGATATTGCCTTCCAGGCCGATAAAGATGCCAAAATCGGTGATGGATTTGATTTTTCCCTTGATCTTGTCGCCCTTGTTGTGGGTGGCGGCAAATTCGTCCCAGGGGTTCGGCACGCACTGCTTCATACCCAGTGAGATGCGGCGGCGTTCTTCATCGATTTCCAGAACCATCACTTCCACTTCATCGCCCAACTGCACGACTTTGGAGGGATTGACATTCTTGTTGGTCCAGTCCATTTCCGAGACATGCACCAGGCCCTCGACGCCTTCCTCGATTTCCACGAAGCAGCCATAATCGGTCAGATTGTTGACCTTGCCGAAAACACGCGTACCTGCCGGGTAACGGCGAGCAATGTTGCGCCATGGATCTTCACCCAGTTGCTTCATACCCAGTGAGACGCGGCTTTTCTCTTTGTCGTATTTCAGCACCTTGACCTGTACTTCCTGCCCGATTTCCACGCACTCCGAAGGATGGCGGACGCGGCGCCAGGCCATATCGGTGATATGCAGCAGGCCATCGATGCCGCCCAGGTCGATGAATGCGCCATAGTCGGTGAGATTTTTCACAACACCGCTGACCACCGCGCCATCGTGCAGGCTTTCCAGCAGCGCCTCTCTTTCCGCACTGTATTCCGATTCCACCACGGCACGACGGGAAAGCACGACATTGTTGCGCTTCTGGTCGATCTTGATGACTTTGAATTCGAGATCGCGATTCTCCAGAAAGGTGGTATCCCTGATGGGCCGTACGTCGACCAGTGAACCCGGCAAAAAGGCGCGCAAGGCGCCGACGGACACGGTAAAGCCACCTCTGACCTTGCCGGTAATTCGTCCGGTGATGGTCTCGTTGTTTTCGTAGGCCTTTTCCAGATCGGCCCAGGCTTTGTTTCTTTTCGCTTTGTCACGGGAAAGCAGGGTGGAACCCAGACCATCTTCAAAAAGATCCAGTGCAACTTCCACTTCATCGCCAATATTGACTTCCAGTTCACCATCGGCATTCAAAAACTGCCATTTCGGAATGACGCCTTCCGATTTCAATCCTGCATTGACAACGATTTTGTCATTGTCGATATCAACAACCGTGCCTTTCAGCATGGAGCCAGGACGCATTTCCGTCTTGGCCATACTTTCTTCAAATAATTCTGCAAAGCTTTCGCTCATTTTCAACTTTCCCGTACCTGCTTTTAGAACAAACAGGCCTAACATTTAAAATAAATTAAAAAAAAGCCGCTGCCTGATAACAGCGGCCACCAAAATGCATACTCTCCGCACAATGTATCTGCACTATAAAAAAGCGCATAATCTGGCTTATGGCGACAAGGCGCATTTCAGCTGCCTGAATGACAGCATTCTATATCAGCCAAAGACCCATCTGCATGCCAAAAGTTCATATGCGGTGAGCAAATAATCCAGATTTCAATGGATTAGATTCAGAACTTCCTCTATAACCTGCTCGACAGGCTTGTTGGAAGAATCGAGATAATAGGCATCGCCGGGCATCACCAGCGGTGCTGTCTTGCGTTGCTGATCGCGGCGATCGCGTTCATCGATCTCTTTTCTGATCTGTACTAGGTTAGCATGAATCCCTTTTTCTATCAACTGTTTATATCTGCGCTCTGCCCTCTCCTGGGCACTGGCGGTCAAATAGACCTTGTATTCGGCGTCAGGAAACACCACCGACCCCATATCCCGGCCATCCGCCACCAGCCCGGGAGGACGCTGAAAGTCACGCTGCTTCTGCAGCAATACTTGGCGCACCTTGGGCAAAGCAGCAATTTTCGAGGCCATGTTGCCAGTGGCTTCCGTCGCCAGTTTCGGGGTGATGTCCACGCCATTCAAGAAAACAGTTAAGGTTTCGCCGCAGTCGAATTCCAGTTGCATGCTGGCGGCAATGTCGGCAACAGCCTGTTCATCTTCCGGAGAGACCTTTTGCTCCAGAACGGCAATGGCCAGGGAGCGGTATATCGAACCGCTGTCCAGATAATGCCAGCCCAGCCGCTTCGCCACTGCACGGCTGACTGTCCCTTTCCCCGCGCCGCTGGGACCGTCGATGGTCAAAACAGGCGCTTTCTTCATGCTTCATCCTCCTGAATGTCCAGGCCAAGACGACGGGCCAATGCGACGAATCCAGGGAAAGAGGTGTTGACGTTGGCGCAATCCCTGATCAGCACAGGTTCTCTGGCGCACAGGCCGGCGATGGCAAAAGCCATGGCAATGCGGTGATCGCCACGGGACTCGACCTCGCCGCCCCCCAGCGTACCACTCTGGATGAGCATGCCGTCTTCGGTGGGCCGGGCATCGATGCCCAGCATCTGCAGACCATCCGCCATGACCTGGATGCGGTCGCTTTCCTTGACCCGCAGTTCCCTGGCCCCGCTCAAACGCGTCTCGCCCTCCGCACAGGCAGCCGCCACGAACAGCACCGGAAATTCATCGATGGCCAGGGGTACCAAACGTTCAGGAATGGCGATGCCATGCAGCGGCCGGGAACGGACCCGCAAATCGGCGACCGGCTCACCGCCGATGACCCGCTGATTCAATATTTCGATATCGGCACCCATCAATTTCAGAATCTCGATGACGCCAGTCCGGGTCGGATTGATGCCCACATGCTGCAAGGTGATATCGGATCCCGGGCTGATGGCCGCACCCACCAGAAAAAATGCCGCCGAGGAGATATCCGCCGGCACATCGATAGCGGTGGCCAGCAGTTTCCCGCCACCCCGCAACGTCACCCTGCTGCCCTGCTGATGCAGCGGATATTGAAAACCGCGCAGCATTCTTCCAGTATGATCACGGGTCGGCGCCGGCTCGACGACACTGGTTTCG
The DNA here is from genome assembly GCA_024511045.1 of Gammaproteobacteria bacterium. Lineage (GTDB taxonomy): Bacteria > Pseudomonadota > Gammaproteobacteria > Methylococcales > Methylomonadaceae > JANEMG01. Next base: position 8,317 of record JANEMG010000087.1, read on the forward strand.
CCATCGGCATAGAGACCTGCCAGCAACAGGCAGGATTTCACCTGGGCACTGGCCACCGGCATCTCATAGGACAATC